>CAYILI010000024.1:0-14711 GCA_964364105.1 uncultured Gammaproteobacteria bacterium
TTGTAGATAACACATTTGCATCTGGAGATATATTTACAGCTTCTAAATCAGGAAAGAGTATATTTACAATAGATAGAAATGGAAATCTAGCTGCTACACTTGGTACTAACTTTACGACAACTCTCACATCTCTAAATGATGCTGATCTTACTCTTTCTATACCAAATTCAAATGCTTCCACTGATACATTCTGTTTACAATCTCTAAATAACTGTGCAGCTGTAGGAAGTATAAATTACTGGCAATTAAACACAAATGCAATTTCTCAAGTTAATAATACATATGATGTGTTATTCGGAGGTGCTTCTACTTCATCTGCTAAATTCGCCTTCCTTAATAATGCAGGAGGAACTCCTGTGGCTTCTATATCTGCTAACTCAGGAGCAAATACGACATATCTCACAGGAGATGGAACACTGGCTACAACAAATAAGCAAACATTAACATTAGGATCAACTACAACAGGATTTATCAATATAGCTAGCGCATCCGGAGCAACAGTAGCTACATTTGATACTTTGAAAGGATACTTAGGTATTGGTACAACTACTCCAAGCACATATCTTAATGTTCAAACAGTAAATCAGACATCCGGAATAAATACTCAACTTGCTTTATTCAATCATGATTCAGTAGATAATAAAGGAAGTGGATTTATTAATATTTCAAGTGACACCTGGTCAACTCTTGTAGGTCAAAATTCAGGTAATGGAGGATATTTATATGGTAATTACTCAGATACTTATATAGTAAATACAGTTAATGATTCAGGTTCATCTGGACCATATGGAAATATAAATTTTTATACAAATGGCGGACAACACGCTATGACAATTGGCGGAGGAAATCAGGCAGGGAGAGTAGGAATAGGCCAAAATCCAACCCTGGTTAATACTTCCAGGTGGCTTTTGGCAACTCTTGATGTAAGACCAAATATTCAAAGTGGTGCTACGATTGCCATAGCATCATTCTCTGGTTCTACTAACTTTGCAGCTCTAGTTACTGATAACACTGGAACAGGTGATCTATTTACAGCTTCTAAGAGTGGAGCAACTAAATTTACAGTACTTAACAGTGGTAATCTACAGTTTGCAGGAACAACTAACTTCCTTACAACTCTAGCTTCTGCTGCAACAAGTGCAAGAACTATTACATTCCCGGATGCAACAGGTACACTCTGTCTTCAGAGTTCTACTTCTTGTGGATTTGCACTTGGAACTAACTATCTCCAATTAAATAGTAATCTGCTATCACCAATAAATAGTACTTGGGACTTTGCGATTGGAGCAACTGCAACAACTTCAGCTAAGTTTGCATTCACTGGTCTTTCATCTGCTACAAATCAGACCATAGCATCTATTTCTGGAAATCTAATAATTACTCCAAATAACGGATTTGGAGGTAGAATTGGAGTAGGAACAGAAAATCCAGGCGCCAACTGGGCATCACTTTCAACAGGAATTGACATATTCCCAGGTAACAATAGGATTGCAACTCTTGGTCTTCTTTCATCTGGAGGAAACGGTGGAATAATCAACTTTGGCTCTAATTCATCTTATAGCTTAGGAGCTCAGATAGGATATAACTATAATGTTTCAGGAGGACTTGAATTCTGTACGAATTCTGATGCTTCTGCTCCATGTACCACATCATCATCAAGATTATTAATTACAAATACAGGAAGATTTGGAATTTCTAATCTAAGTCCTCTTGCTACACTTGACGTAAGACCAAATAACATAGGCGGTGGTACTCTGGCTATAGCCTCTGTATCTGGCTCTACTTCATTTGCAGCTCTAGTTGTAGATAATACAAATGCTAACGGAGATCTATTTACAGCTTCTAAGAGTGGAGCTACTAAATTTGTTATTGCGAATAGTGGAAATGTTGGTATCGGAACAGCTAATCCTGGCATTGGAGTAGGTGGAACCTCTTGGAATGCAAGCGGTACTGTTTTTCAATTTTCAAATCCAATCGGAGGAGCAAGGATGATAATAGACGGCAATACACCAATTCTTAATTATGTTGAAAATGATCAAGCTGTTGATAGAAAGATATCAGCATGGTTCGTTCAATCAGGCATCCTTTCTTTAAATGCATATAATGATGATGCCACAGCCAGGATATCTAATATATTAGTAGCAGATTTAAATTCTGGGAAAATCGGTTTAGGTACTTCAAGTCCAACATCAGAACTTTATGTAACCCGTCCTCTTTCATTTGGCGCTACGGGTAAAGCTCTTGCTATATTTGATCAGATCGAGAATCAGGATATATTTACAGCTTCCTCGTCTGGAGTAGCTAAATTTGCGATTGGAATAAATGGAGAACTAAAAGTAGGCTCTGGTGTTCCTTCCGCAGGAAGTCTTAATAACTGTTTGTTGTCAGGCGGAGCAGGAGCAGCACCTTCATGGGGTTCATGCTCTGCTGGAGCTGGAGACGGTACATCTAACTGGACAATTAATTCATCAACTGGAGTTCTTAGACCAAATAATAATACTCTTGATCTTATCTTAGGAGGAGTTGCTACAGCTTCAGCTAAATTCCAGTTTACAAATATGATTTCAGGAAATCCAACACTTAAGATATATAACAGCACAAGTGTAAATTCACTTAATCTCTATCATGATGGAACAGATGCGCACATAGATACTTCAGCAGGGGAATTAATCTTAGGATCAGGAGCAGGAAATGTAATTATTGAAAACTCACTTATTAATGACACTACTAATAACGCAGGAGCTCTCACTATATCTGATAAATTATTTATCCAGAATACAGAATCTTCAGTGGCACTAGCTGTTTTCAATAATCTTGGAGTTGGAGATTTATTTACAGCCTCCTCGTCAGGAACATCAAGATTTAGCATCACTAGTGTTGGTGGAATCGCTCTGAGTACAAGTGAAGGTGTTGGTTCAAGCGGTGAATGTCTTAAATCTCAAGGAGCAGGAGCTGCTTCTATCTGGGATAGCTGTGGTGGTGGTGGAAGTAACTGGACAATTTCAAATGGAGCGATAGCTCCTAACCAAGCTTCAGTTTTGGATTTTTTGATAGGAGGAAATGCTACTACATCAGCTAAATTTGCAATTCTTAACGTAAATGGTTCTACGGCCCCGGTTGCTTCACTTTCTGCTACCACGGCTTCGGGTGGAAGTGGAAATGGATTAGTATTTGATACCACTAACGGAAGTGCATCAATCCAGTCATTAAGAAAAAATACGCTTACAATAGGAGGTAGTACAACTGGAAATATCGTATTCGATTCTGGTTCAGGAGTTGTTCAATTTGCAGACTACACTAATTGTGCAAGACTTCAAACAAATTCAGCAGGAGTAGTAACTTGCGGACAGGGAGCTGATGTAGCTGAGTTTACAGATACAACAAGTGATACTTTATCTGACGCAATTGCTGATGTATGGGATGGCACACAGCCAAATATTACTCCTACTTCAACTAGCCAAACTATTTTAGTTATAGCAAGTATTGTTGTTGATGCAGCATCTACAGATGACGAGGTAGATGCATTTATGGTTAGAAGAAATATAGGTACTGCTGATTGTACCTCTGCAGGAAATGGTCATCTTGAGCTAACAAATTCAACCAGTAGACCAAGGCTATGGACCACAGATACTGCAGCTTTCGATACAGGAACATTTACTGAAATTGATAGTCCTGCTACCACAAGTACTGTTCAGTATACTGTCTGTTCACATACAGATTCATCAGGAACTGTTAATAACACAACTCCACGTATTCAGGTTCAGCTTGCTATCATGGGAGCTGATTTGGCTGAAAATTACTTCACCAAAGACGATTCAATAGAAGCAGGACATGTGGTCAGTATCGATAGTACACTTCCTGCAGGTGCATCAAAAAGCGCCAAGGCTTACGATCCAAATGTTTTGGGTATAGTTTCTACTCAGCCAGGATTTGTACTTGATGATAGAATAGGCATTGACCATGGAAGACCAGTTCCTGTCGCACTATCAGGTCGCGTACCTGTAAAAGTAAGTACAGAAAATGGACCAATTAAGATCGGAGATCTGCTTACTACCTCATCAACTCCTGGAGTAGCTATGCGCGCTACAAAAGCTGGGCAGATAATTGGTCAGGCCATGACCAATTACAGTAGGGAAGGTGTGGGATCTGTGGTGGCATTTATAAAGACTGATTATTGGGCAGGAGGAAGAGCTGCTGATATGATTACAGCATTTGAATTTAGTGAAGATGAGAAGAAGCTAGACGATAGTAAGAAGATATTGGCAATTCTCGGATACCAGAAGCCCGATGAGAATGGCGTGAATTTATCAGAGGTTCTAACAGACAGAGTAACAGCAGGCTTAGAAGTTATAACACCTAGATTAGTTGCAAATACGATTGATGTTAATTCAATAATAACTCGTGATGCTACTGTATCAGGAGTTCTTACGGTTGATACGATCCGTGCAAATAAAATTGAAGGAATTGATTTTGATGCAGATAGGTTCGATGCGTTAGAGAACAATATCTCCTCACTCAATCTTGATATTGCAAATCTAAAAACACAGCTTGCAACCATTTCAGCGGTAGCAGGAGTATCTTCAGAAAGTGCCGAGCTGTTAAGATTGCAAGGAATAATTATGGAAAAAGAGCTTGAGTTAGCTGAAAAAGATGCTTCAGCTTCTGCAGAATCTATTACAAATACAGCTACCGGCGAGGCTGATCTTGAAAAATTAAGAGTAAGAGGATCTGGTTTAGTAGAAGGAATGTTTACCGTAATTGATACTCTTAGATCGGGAGACCTCCTGGTTACTGGAATATCCAATTTCTTAGGTGAAGTAATCTTTAAAGATAGAGTAAGGTTTGATAACCAAGTTAAATTCAGCTCAGATGCTGCTGGATCTGTGACCATGAAGCAAGGCCAAACTAAAGTTAAAGTTAAGTTCGTTAAACCATATGAAGAAACGCCAGTGGTAAATGCTAACTTAGAAGCTTCGGGAACTGATGCTCAAAAACAAGCCTTATTAAATCAAGGTTATTCATTTGTAATTACTGAAAGAACAGAAGCAGGATTTACAATTCAATTAAATAAGCCTGCACTAACTGATATAAAGATGAGCTGGGTCGCGATTCAAGCAGGAGCTCAAAACGAATAAATTTATATGTATACATCGTCTGTATTAGATAAAAAGTATGGATGGGCAGTATACCCGTTTTTAATCTTAATAATAGGAGTAATTGTATATCTTAATAGTCTTGGTAACGGATTCATACGAGATGATTCCTCAGTACTGGTTCAGAATAAAGTAGTTCACAATATTGAGAATATCCCCAAGCTCTTTACTACCAGCGCTTTTTATGTAGGCGAATCAGACAGATTGGGGGGTGTTTTTTACAGGCCACTGATGATGGTTTCTTTTTCTATTATCTATAGTTTTGTGCAGGATACGCCCTTCGTTTATCATCTAATTCAAGTTTTACTGCATATTATGTGCGCTCTGGTTCTTTTTTATTTATTTAGAACATTTTTCAATAAAAATATTTCCTTTATTCTTTCGATAGTTTTTTTGGTGCACCCAATGAATAGTGAATCTGCTTCATTTATTGCGGCTCTGCAGGAGCCGCTTTATTTACTTTTTGGTCTTTCTGCATTTTTAGCCATTAGACTTAGCCGTAAAAATAATAAGCTTGTAGTCATAGTTCCAATTTTTCTACTATTATCAATTCTTGCAAAAGAAGCAGGTATCATATTTTTCTTTTCTGCTGCAATTTTAGGAATTATACAAATAGTTGCTGACGGGAATTTTAAGAAAAATGAATATATAAAAAATATCACTCCGCTATTTGTGGCGATTGGGACCGGGTTTAGTGTTTATTTAATTCTTAGATTTATTATTGCAGGATTTGGGTTAAGTTCGCAAAAATTTGCTCCTATTATGCAAGCCTCATTTACTGAAAGACTAATAAGTATTCCTAAAGTTTTCTTTTATTATATTAAAACATTTATATTTCCCCGTGACCTAGCTGTAGATCAGTCATGGGTGGTCAAGCAGATTAGTTTTTTCGATTTTTATATTCCATTATTCGGAATAATCATTTTAATCATTGCAATAGTTTATGGAGGATATTGGCTTTTTCGAAAAAAGACAATACTTATATACTGGTACATTTTTTTTGGATTAACTTTTATTATTGGTATGTCTTTACATATTCAAATATTGCCTTTGGATTTAACAGTTTCAGACAGGTGGTTTTATTTTCCAATGATTTGCGTATTAGGAATGATTGGCTGCATCGTTAGTAGTCTAAGAATAAAGTCGGAAAATATAAAAAAAGTAATAATCAGTGCCTTAATATTAATAATTATGATATTAGCAATTAGAACTCATGTTAGAAATAATAACTGGCAGGATAATATTACACTGGCCGAACACGATCTCAAAATTGCCCCTGACAGCTTTCAGCTGAACAGTATTTTAGGTGTGGAATATTCACGATTAGGCAGATATGACGATGCAGAGAAATACTTAAAAAAATCTGTTGAACTTAATCCAAACTGGGCAGTTAGCTGGAACAATTTAGGAGTTTTATATATAAGAATGGGGAAGCCTGATGAGGCTAAAGAAGCTTTTAAAAAATCAATTCAAATTGGAAAATTAAATTTAGCATATGAAAATATGGCATTGTTGTTATTGATTTATGATACGCCTGAAAAAGCACATAAATATACGACAGATTTAATTAAAATTTACCCAACAAATAATAAGTTATGGTGGATACTTGCGTATATTGAATATAAAAGAGGAAATTTAAGTGGAGCTCTAGCCGCTTCTGAAAAAGCATATTCGATTTCTCCAGATAAAAATAATTTTAACCTCTATAATTCTTTAAGAAATGGCTCCCGGATAGATATTCCAAGTAAATAATTTGTGTCTTTCTTAGTAAGTGTAATGCTATAATTACCGGAATCCTGAGATGAAGAGAAAAATTATAGTAATGCTTCCGGCATTTAATGCAGAAAAGACTTTAACTGTCTTTTTAAAAAAACTTAATAAGCACTTTACCGGGGAAATAATTCTAGTAGATGATTATTCCTCTGATAATACATTTAAACTTGCCTCCAAAAATAAAAATCTAAAGGTTTTTCGTAATATCCGGAATTTAGGATATGGGGGGAACATAAAGTCATGTTTGTTTTATGTTCTGGAGAGAGGTGCTGATATTATCATAGAGATTCATCCTGACGGAGAGTATGATCCTGAGGTTATTCCTGAGGCAATAAGGAAAGTTGAGGAGGGGAATCTTTTTGTACTTGGAAATAGGTTTGGTAAAAAAAAATCTAGCGGAATATTTTACTGGAAATATTTAGTTATAAAGTTTTTAAATAAAATTGATAAACGAATTATTGGTACGGAAATTTCAGATCTTCATCAAGGTTTTCGGGTATATACGAAAGATATGTTTGAAAAACTTAATCTTCAAAATACCGCAAATGATTATAGTTTTAGTTTTGAAATAATAATAAAATCTGTTCTTTTAAAAATTCCGATTGGGGAAGTAGATGTAAAATCCAGTTACTCAGGAAGAAAAAGAGGAGTAAGTTTAGTGAATGGATTAATTTACGGACTAAAAACATTTAGAATACTTTTATTATTCAAATTACATAAATTAGATTATAAAACTAAAATATTTTCTATGCATAAATCTAAAAAAATATGTAAATTATGCAATATCCCTTTTTTTACAATTGAGAAATTTTCATTTGGAATTTTTAAAGTATTCTACTGTAGTTATTGTTTAATTGGATTTACAGACCCAGTCCCCAAGAATATGAATAAATACTATTCCGGTTCTTATTGGGAATATGGAGGATTTCTGGGTTTTTCAAAGAATTTTCTATTTAATATTTTTCAGAGGAGGAGAGAAAAGTGGATTAAAAAGTTCTTAGTCAGAGGGGAAATTTTAGATGTTGGTAGTGGTGAGGCGGATTTCGCAAAAAGAATGAATGGTAGATTAAATGTTATGAGCCTTGAACCTGAATTTTCAAAAGTAAATAACTCTAGCGTAATCAAAAAAGATTTCCTTAAATTCAGTACAAAGATAAAATTTGATGCAATTGTTTTCTGGGAAAGCTTTGAGCATATAGATAAGCCTAAGGAATATTTAAATAAGGCCAGATCTTTACTTAAACCAAATGGGCTTATTTTTATCGAATATCCTAGGTTTAATTCTCTGGAAGCAAATATTTTTGGGAAAAGTTGGTTTCACTTAGATATTCCAAGGCACATATTTCACTTCTCAGATAATGGAATGAAGAGTTTATTGGAAAGAAATAAATTCAGGATGATAAAAAAAGAAAGGGTTCTTGCACCAGAGTATTCAATATGGGGTTTTGTAGCAAGCTTAATAAGTTTTTCTCTCTCAAAAGGAGGCAAGCGTCCTATGAATTTACTTATAATAGGTATTACTTTTCCGTTATTATTTTTTGCTATTATTACTGAAATACTTTTATTCACATTGGGTGGATCACCGATTGGTTTGATTGTGGCTAAACGAGATGAAGATAGATGAATGCAGGTTTTGCAATGGAAAATTAAGGTTAATTTTATCATTAGGTGATTTACCGATTCCGAATTTTTTCCCTGATAAATTTGAGAAAAAAAGCGAAAAAAAATATCCCCTTGAGCTTTATATATGCAGTAATTGTGGTTTAGGACAGTTAGGATTGATAGTGAGCCCAAAAGTAATATTTAAAGATTACCACTATTTAAGCGGTGCTTCTAAGCCTCTAGAAAATCATCTAAGAAAGCTGGCAAAAGAATGTATGAAAATTAGCAGCGGAAATAAAATACTGGAAATTGGATCAAATGATGGGACTATGCTTTCAGAGTTTAAGAAGAACGGATGGAAAAGTCTTGGGATTGATCCATCAGAACATGCGGTTAATATTTCCAGAAAAAAAGGAATTCCAAGTGTGAATAAGTTTTTTAATAATAAAGCCGCTATTTCGATAAAAGAGAAATACGGGAAATTCGATTTAATTATTTTTACTCATACGCTAGCGAATATAGTAGACATAAAAGATTACATGAATGGAGTTAGAAAATTAATTTCAAGTGATGGACTTGTGGTATTAGAAGTGGGGGATTTTAATGAAATGATTAAGAGTACAAAATTTGACAGTATTTACCATGAGCACTATTCATATTTTTCACTTGAAACTTTAAAGTTTATTCTGGAAAGCAGCGGTTTTAAAATAGTTAAGCATAGTAAAAACTCTTTCCATGGAGGTTCAGTCAGAATATTTGCCAGGCTTGATAGCGGGAATGAGTTTGATCCTCATAAATTTCCAAAGAGAACTATCAAATGGGAAGAATATGATGATTTTGCGGATCGAATAAGAAAACTTAGGGAAGATATTAAAAAGATATTTGAGGAGATTGAGGACGAAAAGATAATAGTGGGTTGGGGAGCGCCCGCAAAAGCAGTTACCTTACTTAACTATTGTGATATTCCTAAAGATAGAATCTCCTGCATTTTAGATTCAACTCTAAATAAGCAGAATAGGTTTCTTCCGGGAGTAGGGATTCCTGTTTATCCTGAAAGTTATATTTCAGATAAAAAAGTTGATTATTTTTTTATTTTAGCCTGGAATTATAAGAAAGATATTCTGAAAAAGATAAAGAATAAAAATATGAATACGGAAATAATTATTCCGTTTCCAAAGCTTAAGATTTTTTCTGCATAACAAAAGTTGTTTAGAGAAAAGATTTTTAGTAAAGTAATGAATTAGATGATCAAAGAGAAGTTTATTCCTCACATAGTGCTCGTTGGATTATTGATTTTAAGTTTTGTTTTGTTTGGCCGAGTAATCCCGGGAGAATTTATCTATGACGATTTATTATTTAATAATAGATTGGAGCTTAGGAAGTTAGAGCATTTACCAAATATTTGGCTCGAATCATTTACGCCATATAATGATACTGTTGGAACATATAGGCCTCTTACGGTTACTACTTTTTCATTAAATTACATCTTATTTGGAAATTCTTCTGCGGGTTTTCATATCGTGAATATATTGATCCACGGAGGGGTAGCATTTCTAGTATTCATGATAAGCAGAAGACTTTTTAAAAGTATTACGCTAGCGGTAATTTCATCAATTCTATTCATGTTTCTTCCAATCCATATGGATGCAATTAATTTAATTAAATCGCGGGATGATCTTCTTTCTGCTTTTTTCGCACTTTTATCCTGGTTAGTGTTTCTTAAATCCACTAGCGAAAAAAAAGTTAACTACAAAGGCATAGCACTAAGTGCTTTTATATTTTATTTAGGACTTTTATCCAGGGAGATGGTCTTATTCGCTCCCTTAATATTTTTAATAACTTTTTATTTAACAAAAAAGCCAGCAGTAGAAGAATTAGCTAAAATTGGCTTGATCTTTTTTGTTTTTTCACTACCATATCTTTTTCTGAGAATGACAGCTCTTGGACCAGTAGCATTTACAGGAGATGATCCATATTTTATATTTGATCCTTTGCGTAATGCAGAATTTATGACTAAATTTTGGACAGGTTTTAAGCTTTTAACTCTTTATATTCAAAAAACTGTTTTACCTTTTAATCTTTCTTCAACCTATACTTATAACCAAATTCCAGTAGTTTCTAATCCTATACAATCATGGGAAGTGATCCTAGGGATTTTTATTTTGGGAGCAATGATCGTACTTACGGTTCATCGGAAAACTCGCGCAACCCCCATAGGTATAGGATTAATTACTTTTCTAATTTCCTATATAATTTTCTCGAAGTTTTTTGTTCAGCTGAGCGAAATAATGGCAGAGAGATACATGTATTTTCCATCAGTAGGACTATGTATGGTTGGAGCGTTTCTAATCTATAAATTAATTGAGAAAAATAAATATGCCGGATGGGGAATATTCGCGGTGATTTTAGTTATTTTCTTTTCTGTTATTTTAAGCAGGAATGATCAGTGGCTGGATAAGAGGCAATTTTATGAAGGTATGATTTCGGATGCGCCAAATGCAATCCTAGGACATCAGGGGATGGCAGGTTATTACTTCTCAAGAGGTGAATTAGATAAGGCAAGAGAGTTTTCAGATAAAGGAATGGCAATATACCCAGATTATCCGCCGCTATTAAAGATTGTTACTTTGATTGCATTTACTCAGGGTGATATTGATACTGCAGATAAGGCGATAACTAAGGCTGTAGAGCTTGCACCAGGTGTTTTAGACCACAGAATTCTAAACGCATTAATTTTATCAAAAAAAGGCAAATATAAAGAAAGCCTGAATGAAATAAGTATTATTATTAGAAAAAATCCTATGCGTGAATATAGGCCTGAAATCAGGCAGATAATTGCTATAAATCTATATAAGTTGGGAATGGTGGAAGAGGCGAAGAAATATTTCGATTGGGATAAATCAAAAACAGAAGAAGAGAAGATCAAGATAATTGAAGATTTTTAATTTTTGCTCTCATTGGCTCGTTACGTAATCATATACTTTTTTTGATATATCTCCGATTTCATTTCCTGCAACTATCTGATCAGGTGCACCTTTTACCATGACACAGAGAGAATAGTTTCTTTTAGGAGCATACACGATTCCGCAGTCAGAATAGACTCTATCATTTTGATCGATAGATTCATAAATTCCAAATTTATTTGAAATTTTAACGTTCTGGGGTACTCCTTTTCTGATCCAGTCGGCATCGTTATCTTTGGATTCCTCGCTCATAAGAGAGAGAAGGGTATTCGATTTCTCATAGGGTAAATATGCTGAAAAGTATAAGCTAATTAATACAGAAGAGAAGTTTTTCGTAGTGATTCCTCTCCCTGGACCAGCATTCTGCTGAGGGATGTCTAGATAATTAAAAATTTCTAAAAGATCAGAATTTCCCAATCTTTCTTTTAACATTTGGAAAGCTGTATTGTCAGACTCAACGACTGTATATTTGATTGCCTCTTTTACAGTGACTTGAGCTCCAATGTCTTTTTTCCATAGAGTTCCAAAATTCTTATCAATATTATTTCTGGTGATGGTTAATTTTTCGTCCTCAGATATTTTTCCATTTTCAATTCTTTTTATCACCTCCATAACTAGTGGTATTTTTGTTAGGCTTGCAGCAAACAAAACCTCTTTATCATTGATTGCGATTGTTGTTCCGGTAGGGAGATACTCAAAATAAATACCAATAAAGTTTGGAGAATTATCAGTATATTTTTTAAGATCATTCCTAAGTCTTGTAAAATTAATGATTGTGTCGTTCGGATCATTTAGAAATATTCTTTGTGCGAGAAAAGGATAGTTTTCATGCTTTTTTAAACTCATGGATTCTTCTTTTCGAGAAGAAGGAAGATAGTTTTTTGTTAAAAATCCAGCTAGAAATGATACTAAAGCTACGAAGATAAATAAATAAAATTTCACCTGACTATAATAATAAAGATTTTTATTAAAATTTCAAGCAAATCATTTGTGCGCTTGACAATGAAAGGTTAAAATTTTATTCTGAGGTAATGAAAAAAATTAACTTAAAGTCTTTAATTTTTTCTAAAAAAACCATAGTTTTTTTAGTGCTTATATTATTGATTGCTCTTTTAATAATTGGAGGTTTGTATTTTTATAATAAAAATAAGAGGGTGGAAGCGGTTAATCAAGATCCTACTCTTTTGAGTTCAGACGAAACTCAGGAATTGGTAAATAAAGTTGGAAAACTCATATTACTCCCAGATGAAAATCCCTCAATTGCAAATATCGCTGATGTTAGTAAGGTTAGAAATCAGCCCTTCTTTAGCAGAGCACAAGATGGTGACAAGGTTCTTATATTTCCTAATTCAAAAAAAGCAATTATCTATAGACCATCTGAGAATAAAATAATTGAAGTCAGTAATGTTAGTATTACTGATGAAAAAGGAGCTGCAGTAGGTAAGCAAGGCCTGGATCCAGCGCTCTCGCCGGGGATAAGCCCTTCGCCTTCTGGAATCTCTCCGTTATCTCAATAGAGTTATTTATGCATGAAATTCCCTTGACATTTTCTAGTCAAAAATTTATTCTAGGTGGAAGGGAGAGAATCAGGAAGGCTTTAGATATGCTTAAGAAGAGAAAGTTTGCTTCAGTTTTAATCATTTTAATTGTAATTCCTGTATTTATTTTTATTCTATCTCAGAATCAAAAATCTCAAAGAGTATTAGGTAATTCCGCTTCTGTTAATTCTGAGGAAGCTAAATCAATATTAAATAATTTAGATGATTTTATGGAACTTCCGAAAGATGAAACTCCAAGTATAGGAACAATTTCAGATAAAAATAATCTTCCGAATGAGGCATTTTTTGAAAGAGCTGAGAATGGTGACAAGGTAATTGTATATTCAAAATTAGGCAGAGCGATACTTTATCGGCCATTAACTAATAAAATTATTGATGTTGCGTATATAGATTCCGGAGTGATCGGTAGCGATGCTGAGCTTCCAAATCCTGATCTCGCTCAAACTACGCCTACACCGATTTTTCCGTCTATATCTCCTATCCCTCAAATAACGCTCGGGCCAGTTCAGGCTGTTATTACCGTTACTTCTACTCCTGCTCTCGCGCTATAGTAAATTGATATTATTAGATATTATTTATAGCCTTTACATGAGTCTCTCGTGAAGCTATTATTGAGGTTATAAAAGCTTAACCACTAGCCGTGGTTTTTTCGTAAAAAAGCTTTAACTGCCAAAATGAAATCAGTATTAACTACAATTCGTAGATTTTGTAAAATCATATATCCAACCTGGTCAATGATAAATGAAAAATTGATCAAAAAAATTATTCATCCATTCTCGTTAGTTATTAATCATATAATTTTAAAACTTCCTTTCAAATACCGCATGAAAATATATAATTTTCAGAAAAAAGTTGGTCCTCGCAAGCTTAAATTTGCGTTCATATTTACGATTTCTTTTATTATTTTAATTGTCTTTATTCAGGTATTTACAGAATTTAATTCTCCTAAAACAAATAAGATAACAAATCTCCCATATCAGGAAAAAGTAGCAGATGGAGTCTGGACGCTTAAGAATAGAGAGCCTGTTCATCAGGTTTTGTCTGATGGATCAAAAGCCGATCTTAACTTAAAAGAATTAAGAATTAAAAATCAAGAATTAAAAAAAGACGAGGAAAAGTTCCGTTGGTCAGTCACTATTTCCAGTGGGACGAAATTTGAATTTGGTGGAGTTTCGGCTGATTCTCCTAAAGATAAAGTTTTACCAATCGTTAAGATTACAAATAAAGAAGGATACTTTGTAATGTATTCTCCAAAATCCGAAGCACTAAGCACGAAATCCCTGCCTCGCCGGCAGGCAGGCGAAACAAATACAAAATACGAAATACAAAATACTAAATACGTTACTCCAAAAGTAAAAGGAAACACTGTTGAATGGGAAATTTCTGATGGAATAATAGCTAGATATACCATGATGCAGGATAGGGTAAAGGCGGATTATATAATAAATGATAAATCAAATCTAAAATCTAATAAATTGGAGTTTGATGTGCAGTCAGGACAGATAAATCCTAAATCTTCAATCATAAATCCTAAATCATTGCTTAAAGGGGAGCCTATGCCGGGTGGAGATATTGAGTGGTTTTATGAACTAGTTGACAGTGGAGGACAAACAGCTATTCAATTTACTTTTCCCACACCAGTTGTTACAGATAGTAGTAAA
>CAYILI010000025.1:0-14477 GCA_964364105.1 uncultured Gammaproteobacteria bacterium
CAAGTTGGTAAGTTATTAAATTATGAATCATTCAGTTTCAGAATATTAAATTAGAATAAAAAAAGCATCACTCGCAAGAAGGCGTGAGGTAGATCTTCCATATTCAAATATTAATAAAGAAATTGGTAAGGTTTTACAAAAAGAAGGATTCTTAACAGAAATTAAAGAAACTAAAGATGGAGCCAAAAGAGGATTACATGCTGTAATTACTTATGAAAAAAGAACACCAGTGTTATCAAATGTAATTGTTATTTCAAAACCATCATTAAGAGTTTATAAGCCATCAAAGAAAATAAATGATATTGAAAGAAGAGGAAGACATAAGGTGGTATTATCCACAAGTCAGGGTGTAATGAGTGGATATGATGCTAAAAAGAAAGGATTAGGAGGAGAAATATTGTTCGAAATTTGGTAGTGAACAAATAAAATATACATATGTCAAAAATTGCTAAAATACCAGTCGAAATAAAAGAAGGAGTACAAGTTACTCTAGAAAATAATACTGTTAAAGTAGCGGGATCTAAGGGAAATCTTTCTTTTGGGATTCCAAATGGCGTTGCAGTAAAAATTGAAGAAGGAAATGTTTTAGTTACAACAACTGACCAAACTGAAAAATCAAGAGCTTTATCAGGATTAGTAAGAGCATATGTCGCAAATATGGTAAAAGGAGTGAGTGTTGGATTTTCTAAGAAACTTGAAATGACTGGAGTAGGATATAGAGCTCAGGCATCAGGAAATACCTTAACTTTAGCAGTTGGATTTTCTCATCCGGTAATTATTAAAGCAGATCCGACCATTACATTCTCAGTAGAGGAAAACATAGTTACGGTAACTGGTGCGGATAAAGCAATTGTCGGAAACGTAGCAGCACAAGTTAGAGCTGTGCGCCCTCCTGAGCCATACAAAGGAAAAGGAATAAAATATCAAGGGGAGCGAATTAGGAGAAAAGTTGGAAAAGCAGCAAAAGCAGTAGGAGCTGCAGGAGCAAAATAATCCTTCGGGATTTCAATATAAATATGAACGCAACAAAAACAAGAAGACAATTAAGAACAAGAAAAAATATTACGCCAAGTGTAGACAGACCAAGACTAACTGTTACTAGATCTAATAAATATGTTTCGGCACAGCTTATTGATGATGTTAAGGGAGTTACTTTAGTTGGAATGAGTCAAAAAAATCTAAAAACTAAAGGAACAAAAACGGAAAGTGCAAAAGCGTTAGGTTTAGCGCTGGCATCTAAATTAAAAGCTAAGAAAATTACAAAGATCGTTTTTGATAGAGGTAGTTACAGATATCATGGTAGAGTTAAGAGTGTCGCAGAAGGACTGCGAGAAGGAGGAGTTGAATTCTAAAAATGGCAGACGCTAATTTTACAAATCAAATAGATAGACGTTCAGACGAATACGAAGAAAAAATCGTTCAAGTAAGTCGTGTGTCTAAGAAAACAAAAGGTGGAAACAAAATAGGATTTTCAGTAATCGCAGTTGTTGGTGACCGAAAAGGAAAAGTTGGAGTTGGACTTGGAAAAGCTCCAGATGTTTCTTCAGCAATTAAAAAAGGTGTTTTAGCAGGAAAGAAAAATTTAGTTGAAGTACCAATTATTAATGGAACAATTCCTTTTGAATTTTATATAAAACTAGGAGCAGCTAAAGTTCTTCTAAAACCAGCACCTCCTGGATCAGGTGTAATTGCTGGAGGAGCTGTAAGAAGTGTAGTGTCGGCTGCAGGAATTCAAAATATTTCTTCAAAAGTATTGGGAACAAAAAACCAAGCAAGTAATGTTTACGCAGCAGTAGAAGCACTAAGGCTTTTATCAATTAGATATAAAAGAGAACAAGAAAGGAAATCTAAATAATGGCACTTCATAGTTTAGTTAAAATAAAACACCCGACTAAAAAAAGACTTGGGCAAGGACATGGTTCTGGAAAAGTTAAAACTTCTGGTCGTGGAACAAAAGGGCAACTTGCAAGAAATAAAGTTCCTGCTTATTTTGAAGGAGGAGCACTGCCTTTAATTAAAAGACTTCCTTTCAGAAGAGGAAAAGGGCGAAATAAGAGCTTTAGAAATGTGCCATTAGTCGTTAACTTAAAAAATCTTGCAATTTATAAAAAGGGCCAAGTTGTAGATCTAGAATCTTTAATAAAAAATAAAATTGTTAAAGAGAGCGACGCAAAAGAATTTGGTGTTAAGATATTAGGAGACGGAGAAATTAAAGAAGCATTAACAATAAAAGTCGCAATTTCAAAAAGTGCGCTTGCGAAAATTGAAAAAGCAGGCGGCAAGCTTGAAGTAGGCGAAAAAAAATAGTCCGGAGTTTAAATGGAGAACCTTTTAAGATTATTTAAAAACAGTTTCAGGGCACCAGACGTCCGACGAAAAATACTTTTTACGGCTTTTATTCTCATAGTATTCCGCGTTTTTGCACACATCCCCGTAGCAGGAGTCGACCTCGTTCAATTAAAAGCATTATTCGCTCAAAACCAGCTTTTAGGTTTGCTCGACATATTTTCAGGTGGAACTTTAGCTAATTTTTCCGTAATGGCGCTAGGACTTAATCCATACATTAATGCGTCCATTATTATGAATCTTGGAGCCTTAGTTTTCCCAAAACTTGAAGCGCTTCAAAAAGAAGGAGAAGTAGGACGCCAAAAAATAAATCAGTACACAAGATTTTTAACTGTTCCTCTTGCTGCGGTTCAAGCAGTCGGAATGTTTGCGCTTCTTAAAAGTCAGGGAATAATCTCAATGAATAATCCAATTGAAATCGTTTCATTTATTTTAACTATGACAGCTGGCACAATGCTTCTTGTTTGGCTTGGAGAACTTATTACAGAAAAAGGAGTCGGAAATGGAATTTCAATAATAATTTTTGCAGGAATTGTGGGAAGGCTTCCAGTTATTCTTGGTCAAACTCTTACTACTACATCTTCTCAAAATCTTTTTAATGTTCTAAGTTTTGCGGTTATGGGACTCGTGGTAATTTCTCTAATTGTAGTTGTAAATGAAGCTACGAGAAGAATTACTATAAATTATGCAAGGAGAGTTAGAGGAAATAAAATGTATGGAGGTCAGTCTACGCATCTTCCGCTAAGACTTAATCAGGCCGGAGTAATTCCGATTATTTTTGCTGTTTCATTAGTTCTTCTTCCAAGTCTTTTTGCAAATTATTTAACTGCTTCTGCAAATCCTGCTTTAAGAGGATTTGCTACGAATATAGCGATTTGGTTCAATCCAAACGGCGGAATTTATAATGTTCTGTATTTTGTTCTAGTTGTGGTTTTCACTTATTTTTATACAGCGGTCGTATTTAATCCAAAAAAGATTTCCGAAGAGATTCAAAAACAGGGAGGATTTATTCCTGGAATTAGACCTGGGACAGAAACAGCAAAATATTTAGGATATGTTTTATCAAGAATAACTTCAGGCGGAGCGATATTTTTAGGACTTGTAGCGATTCTCCCCGTACTTGGAAGATCAGTCACAAATGTCCAGACACTCTTACTTGGAGGAACAGGTATACTTATTGTGGTGTCGGTGGTTCTTGAAACAATTAAGTCAATTGAAGCACAGCTCGTAATGAAGAATTACGAAGGGTATCAAAAATGAAAATAATATTAATAGGAATCCAAGGAGCAGGAAAATCAACACAAGGAAATATTCTTTCTGAGAAGTTAGGAATTCCTTATCTTTCAACAGGGCACATTTTTAGAGAAATGGCCAAGGAGAAGACTCCGATTGGGAGATATATTAAGGAAGTTATGAACTCGGGAGCATTGATTCCTGATGAGAAAACACTTGAGATAGTTTCGACATATCTTCATAGGCAGGAATATTCCAAGGGATATATTATGGATGGTTTTCCTAGAACTACGGTTCAGGCAGAAGCTTTTGAAAACGGAATCGATAAGGTAGTTTATCTTAATGTTCCAGATAAAGAAGCGCTGTGGAGGCTTTCATTTAGAGATGAAGGAAGAGAAGACGATACTCTTATTGGAATCAGAAAAAGAATAGAGCTTTTTCATGAAGTAACAGAGCCCGTAATTGAATATTATAGACAAAAAGGTCAATTAGTTGAGATTAATGGAGAAAATTCAATTGAGCAAATTACTGAAGAAATTCTCAGGAGCATTAAATAATCCCTCATGAATAAAATAATCGCAATTGTTGGCATGACAGGTTCTGGTAAAAGCGATTCAGCTCAATTTTTTAAAGAAAAAGGATACGAAGTCCTTCGTTTTGGATCAGTAGTTGATGATGCAGTAAAAGAAGCTGGTCTTCCATGGACTCCTGAAAATACCGCACTATATAGAAAAAAGCTGCGTGAAGAGTTTGGAATGGGGGCAATGGCCATTAAAATGCTTCCCAAAATTAAAGAAAATATAAGTAAGGGTAAGAAAATTGTTTTAGATGGGCTTTATAGTTGGGAAGAATATGAAATTTTAAGCAAGGAGTTTAGTAATCTGTTAATTCTTTGTATTTATGCTTCTCCTAAAATCAGATATCAAAGACTTGAAGTTAGACCAGATCGCCCATTTAAACCCGAAGAGGCTAGAAAAAGAGATATTGATGAGATAGTTTCAACAAATAAAGGTGGGCCGATTGCTTTAGCAGATTACTTGATAATAAATGATGGTACAAAAGAGGAATTTACAGAAGAATTAAAGATTTTTTCAGAAAAACTTCAAAATGATCGACTATAAAACCCCTGAAGAAATAGAGATAATGAAAGCGGGAGGGAAAATTCTCTCTGATGTGTTGTGGGAAGTTTTAGCCTCAGTTAAGCCAGGAGTTAGTGAATTAGACGTAGAAAGACTTGCTGACCGTTTGATCACAGAAAAAGGTGGAGAAGCTGCGTTTAAAAGAGTAAAAGGTTATAAGCATGCGACATGTATATCTACAAATAATGTAGTTGTTCATGGAATTCCAAGTGATTATAAATATCAAGATGGAGATATAGCGGGAATTGATTGCGGAGTTTTTTATAAAGGATTTAATACGGATATGTCAGAAACGATTCGCGTTTCGGCAGATGGCAGATGGCAAACGGCAAATGGCAAAAAAGACGAGATTGATAAATTTTTGGAAACGGGAAAGAGAGCACTTGAGGCTGGAATATCTCAAGCGAGGATTGGAAACCGCATAGGTCATATCTCAAAAACCATCCAAGATATTGTTGAAAAAGAGGGTGGATATGGAGTAGTTAGAGCTCTAATTGGTCATGGAGTCGGCAAAGAGCTTCACGAAGAGCCAGAAGTTCCAGGATATTTAGCTAAAAAAATTGAAAAAACCCTACTTTTAAAAGAAGGAATGACTATAGCAGTTGAAGTGATTTATAACATGGGAAGTCATGAAGTTTCTTATTTAAGTGATGATGATTGGACTATTTCGAGCTCAGATGGGTCACTTTCGGGACTATTCGAGAGGACAATTGCGATAACTAAAGATGGTCCTTTAATTCTAACTAAATAGTGAGGCTGTAGGTTGCTCTTTATAGGCTCGTTTGATATAATAACAGAACAAAATCTCAAAATTGCAACCTCAGGTTCAATGAGGTTTAGTTTTGAATTTTTTTTATGGCACATCAGGGGTCGTTTGAAATAGAAGGAAAAGTCTTGGAAAGTCTACCTAATACATTGTTTAGGGTGGAGCTTCCAGACGGTAGAATAATTATCTGCCATCTCTCAGGAAAAATGAGAATGCATTTTATTAAGATTCTACCAGGAGATCGAGTTAGAATAGAGATGACACCATATGATGAGCTAAAAGGAAGGATTACCTTTAGGTTAAAATAACATGAAAGTACAAGCAAGTGTCTCTGCGAGATGCACAAAATGTAAAATAATTAAAAGACGTGGAGTCGTAAGGGTTATTTGTGATAATCCGAGACACAAGCAAAGACAAGGCTAATTATGACCCGTTCGGCAGCCGGGGTTTGAAAGAAAAAATATATGAGAATTTCAGGAGTAACTATACCAGAAGAAAAGAAATTAGAAATATCGCTAGCTTATATTTATGGAGTAGGTAGAAATAATGTCCATAAAATTCTTGAACTAGCTAAGGTTGACGGCGCAAAAAGAGTAAACACTTTAACTGAAGAAGAGCAAAAGAGAATTCAGCAGGCACTAGAAGGATATAAAATAGAAGGAGACCTAAGAACAGAAGTAAACGGAAATATTAGAAGACTTAAGGATATTGGCGCATACAGAGGAATGAGACACGCTAGAAATTTACCAGCAAGAGGTCAAAGAACAAGATCAAATGCAAGAACAAAGAGAGGAAAGAGAGTCACAATTGGAGCTATCAAGAAAGAAGTAGCTACAAAAATGGGACTAGATACTAAATAACTATGGCAAAAGCAGAAGTTAAAAAAACAGTTACAAAGAAAAAAGTTAGTAGAATTACTGAAAGCGGTAAAGTTTATATTACTGCAACTTTTAATAATACGCTCGTAACTTTCACAAATAATAAGGGTGATACTGTAGGCTGGAGTAGCGCAGGAGCATCAGGATTTAAAGGAACAAGAAAATCAACCCCATTTGCGGCTACTACAGCAGTGGAATCTGTAGCAAAGAAAGCAATTGCTGGAGGAATGAAAAGTGTCGAAGTTTACGTAAAAGGTCCAGGAGCTGGAAGAGATTCAGCATTACGTGCTATTAAGAGCGCAGGGCTTTCAATTCTTCAAATTGCAGATATTACACCAATCCCACACAATGGACCAAGAGCAAGCAAGAAGCGTAGGATTTAAGATTTATGATTAAAGATTTAAGAATCAAAATTGAAAATTGGAAATTGAAAATTAAGAACTCCATTTTTGGGAGGGCAAAAAATGGGTAGATATACTGGACCAAAACATAAATTAAGTAGACGCGAAGGAGTAAATCTTTTAGATAAGACTTCTAATTCCTTAGCAAGAAGACTTAATATTCCACCTGGACAGCACGCAAGAAAAAGAAAGAAAAGACCATCTGAATACGGAACACAACTTAGAGAAAAACAAAAGGCAAAAGTAACATACGGAATTATGGAAAAGCAGTTCAAGAAGATGTTTAAATTTGCTGAAACTCAAAAAGATGAAACTGGTGAGCTTTTAGTAGCACTTCTTGAAACAAGATTTGATAACGTAGTTTATAGACTTGGATTTTCAAGGTCGCGAGCAGGAGCAAGACAATTAGTGTCTCATGGACATGTTTTAGTAAACGATAAAAAAATCAATATTCCATCATATCAACTTAAAGCAGATGATATAGTTTCTATTAGCGCAAAATCACAAACAAATCCTTTAATATTACAGGCTATGACTGAGCGGAAAGAGTTTGTGCCCTATGTTGAGCGTAAAGGAAGCGTGGGAAAGCTTTTAAGAATGCCAAAAAAAGAAGATCTAGAGGTCCCTTTCAACACCCAATTGATTATTGAATATTATTCCAGATAATGGTAGAATAAATCTTTATGACAGAACCTAATTTCAAAGTTACCCCGGAAAAGCTTACAAACGACTACGGAGAGTTCGTAATTGAACCTTTGGAGCCGGGCTATGGTCACACACTTGGAACAGCTCTTAGACGTGTTCTTTTAATCTCTATTCCTGGAGTTGCAGTAACTTCAGTAAAGATAAATGGCGCAAAACACAGATTCTCTACAGTTCCAGGACTTAAGGAAAATGTTGTTGATCTTCTTCTAAATGTTAAAGGATTAAATTTCAAACTCTTAAACTCAAAAGATCAAAGTATAGTTAGACTATCTGTAAAAGGACCAAAAGAAATCACAGCTAAGGATTTTGAAGTTTCTGAAGACGTTGAAGTTGCTAACCCAGACCACTATATAGGAACACTTGCAGATAAAAAGGCAAAGCTAGAACTAGAAATGACAATTGAAAGAGGATATGGATATTCTCTATCGGAAGAAAGAAGAAGTACATCTTTAGGAGTAATCCCAACTGATGCTATCTATTCACCAGTTAAAAGAGTAAATTTCACAGTTTCGGCAACTCGTGTTGGAAGACAAACAAACTTGGATAAATTAAGCCTAAGTATTTGGACAAACGGAGTTGTTTCACCAAAAGAAGCACTTGATCAAGCTGCAAGAACTCTAAATTCATATTTCCATCAAATATATGAACCAAAAGCTGCAGATCATGTAGAATCAGATTCAGTTAGATCTGATATTCCAGATGCAACACTTAAATTAACGATTGATGAATTAGATCTTCCAACTAGAATTTATAACTCACTTAGAAATGGCGGAATCGAAACAATAGGCCAATTAGTTGAAGCACCAAAAAAAGACCTCATCTCTATGCGAAACATGGGAGGAAAGTCTATTTCTATAATTGAAGAAAAGTTAAGCGAAAAGGGAATAGAGCTATCTGCCTAACTAAGTCCGAAATTCGAATTTCGAAACTCGAAACAAACATAAATTTCGAAAATTAATAAGTTTTGAACTTTGTTTCGTATTTCAGGTTTCGAGCTTCGGATTTTTTAATAAATGAGAAAACAAGTTTTTGGACGAAAATTTAAAAGAGATAAAAATGAAAGAAAGGCATTATTTAATGGCCTTATTTCTGCTATGATTTTACACGGAAAAATCACTACAACGGAAGAAAAAGCAAAATCTATTAAGGGAGATGTAGAAAAAATCGTAACAAAAGCTAAGAAAGATGAAGCAACAGCAAGAAGACTTCTTAAGGGAATAATTAAAGACCAGGGATTGATTGATAAAATGATAAATGAGGTTGGACCTGGATTTAAAAATAGAGCTGGAGGATACACGAGAGTCATAAAAACAGGCAGAAGATTTTCAGATAACGCATCAATGGCTATACTGGAATGGGTTGAGGGTTCTGCAGAGCAGAATACTTCAGCTGAGAAGCCAGTTGCAAAAAGAGAAGCTAAGAAAATTGCTGCACCTAAAAAAGAAGTAAAAAAGAGTTCTAGTTTGAAAAAAGGACCCCACTCCGCCAAGGCTTCGCGGGGCAAGAAGGAGAAGAAGTAATGAAAGCAACAAAAGCTAACGAAATAAAAAGAGAATGGCATTTAATTAATGTTGACGGAAAGACTTTGGGAAGAGTTTCTACGGAGATCGCAGGGCTTCTTATGGGAAAAGGGAAATCATATTTTGTTAGAAACTTAGATTGTGGAGATTTTGTAGTTGTTACAAATTCAAAAAAAATTAAAGTAACTGGTAATAAGGAAAGTAAAAAATTATACAGACGTCACTCGGGTTTCCCTGGAGGATATAAAGAAGAAGTTTTAGGAGATTTGCGAGCGCGAAAGTCACAAGATATAATAATTCATGCAGTAAAAGGAATGCTTCCACAAAATAGATTAAGAGATCAAATGCTTGGAAGATTAAAGGTTTACGAAACCGAAGAGCATGAGTATAATGAAAAATTCAAAGGAGTAAGCGCTTAATATGGCAGAAGAATTAAAAACAACAGTTGGAGGAACCAAGAAATATAAAGACTTTATGTTTGCGGTTGGACGTCGTCGTGCAGCGGTTGCTAGAGTTAGGATTTATTCTAAGGTTCCAGATTCTCTAAAATTTGAAGAGATCGCCGTTAAAAAAGGAGATTTGGTAGTAAACGGAAGAATAATCTCAGAATATTTTGGTGGAGCTGTAGCAAAATCTAAATACGAAGCACCTTTAAAAACAGCAGATGCTTTAAATAAGTATGCTGTAACTGCGAAAGTAGCAGGCGGAGGAACAACATCTCAGCTAGGAGCATTTGTTTTAGGAGTATCCCGTGCGCTAGCTGCAATGGATGAAGGAGTTAAGCCAGCATTAAGAAAAAGTGGATTATTAACAAGAGATCCAAGAGTTAGAGAACGAAGAAAAGTTGGAACAGGTGGAAAAGCGAGAAGAACAAAACAGTCTCCAAAACGTTAACCCCTCGACAATCGCTCCGTGAGCCGTGTTTGAATAAAACTGAAAAGGCGAACGGGAAGACGTGTGGGGCTAAATTTTATTTTCTTCGATCATTACTTTTACCCAAGGTGCGAGATTTCTATATATCCTAGACTTTTTATCAGTTAACTCCTGCTTACTCACTAGTAGCGAGTCATAGGAAAAATCTAAGTTAGGTTCTGGCTTGCTTTCAATTTCTACTGTTATGACATCGCAAAGTTCATGTTCTGTAAAATCACTATTTTTGTCTTTTGCTTTGTAATAAATCGGTCCTAAGTTCTTTAAATTTTTTAAATATTTTTTATTTAAATTCCATTCTCTTTCCAAACATTTAATCGTAGCTTCTTCTGTGGTTTGTAATTTTCCATTAATAAATAATTGATGTGAAGAAGATGTAGTATCATAAACTTTATCAAACGCCGGATGACGTCTGTGTTGAACAATAAATTTTCCATTGAAGATTAGTGCTACGGTTAAGGCTTTATGTAAAACGCCTTTTTTGTGTGCTTCCCATTTTTCAATTTCTCCAAGAATGTTTCCGTCTTTATCAACATTCGCAATAAATTGTTTTTCTTTATAATAATTTAGCATTATTTCCCCTCATTTCTTTTTGTTTGAGCATAATAGCTAATTGCTTCCACCAAATCTTCTTCTGTAACTTCTGGAAACAATTTGTTTTCTGAAAAGAATAATACTGAATGTTTTCCGTTCATCCACCCGACATCAGAAGTGCGCGTTTCGGAAGTTCTAAAAATTAAATCAGCTGATCTTATTAGTCCTTCGGTGTCTCTAAGTTTCCAGATACTTTCTTCGTCAATTTCGAAGTTTATTTCCCTAGCTTTTTTTGCAGTTCTAATATTTTGGTCTTCTCCGCCAAAATCTACCGCCAGGGAAATTACCTGCCCGTTATTATTTTTGGTTTTTTCTTCCGCCATCTGAAATTTTTGAAGAAGTTTTTTAGGCAATCTGTCACGCCTTCCTAAATGGACAAAGCGTGAATTATTTTCTATAAGTTCATCAAGATAATTATCTATAATAAAACCAAATATTCTCATAAGATTATTTATTTCTTTTTCGTTTCTTTTCCAATTATCTGATGCAAAACCCCAGAGAGTAACAGTTTTGATTGGAAGAGGCCTGAAATATCTAAGTAGATTTAGCGCGACCTTAAAACCTTGCTGGTGACCCCAAAGAGTAGGCCTATTCATTTTCTTCGCATATCTTCTATTCCCGTCAGGAATTATAAAAATATGCTGGGGAAATTTATCCGCTGGGATTGATCGAAGTTTGGGAAACTCACTAAGTATCCTCTCTTTTCTTTCTTCTAAAGACTTCATGAGCGTTAATTATACCCGACTTGAGGCTAAAGAACAAATCTTGTGGTAAAATACGGAAAGGATTTTCGGGGTATAGTTTAGTGGCAGAATGCGCTGCTGGCCCCGCAACTTTTTCGGGATGTGGTTTAACGGCAGAATATACGGCTGGGGGCCGTATGGACTGGGTCCAATTCCCAGCATCCCGACAAAAAAGTGCGGGATAAAGGGTCCGTGCCTGCACCTCTAAAATCGCTCCGCGAGCCATGTACGAATAGTACCTGAAGGCGAACGGTAAGATTAGTGGGGGTGGTTCAAGTTCGATTCTTGATACCCCGACACAAACTGAGTTCTTGTATTTTTTGATAATTCGGTTTACAATCATTGAAATATGGGCAGGACTCCTAAAGCTTCACTTAATAACGGTCAAATGGCAGAACAGTCTTCTAAATTGGACGCAGTAAAACTTGCAATGGAGCAAATTGAGAAGCAGTATGGTAGGGGTTCCATTATGCGGATGGGAGAAAGCGCCAATCAGAAGTTTGATATCTCAGTTATTTCCACTGGTTGTTTACCGCTCGATTTAGCATTAGGAGTGGGAGGTTTGCCTCGAGGAAGAATTATAGAAATTTATGGTCCTGAGGCATCTGGAAAAACTACGATTTGTCTTTCAGTTATTGCAGAATCCCAAAAAACAGGCGGAGTTGCGGCATTTATTGATGCGGAGCATGCATTAGATCCTATATGGGCTGAGAGACTTGGTGTAAAACTTGATGAGCTTTTAATTTCTCAACCAGACACGGGAGAGCAAGCGCTGGAAATTGCTGAGAGTCTGATCCGTTCAGGAGGTGTAGATGTTTTAGTTATTGATTCTGTAGCTGCTCTTGTTCCACGTGCTGAGATAGAGGGAGAAATGGGAGATTCTATGATGGGACTTCATGCACGTCTTATGTCACAGGCCCTAAGAAAATTAACGGGAGCAATTTCCAAGTCTAAAACTGTTGTAATTTTTACTAATCAATTAAGACAAAAAATTGGAGTAATGTTTGGAAATCCGGAGACGACTACGGGAGGGCTTGCTTTAAAGTTTTATGCATCAGTTAGAATCGACTCCAGGAAGATAGAGACTCTAAAGGATGGAGACAGAGTAATTGGCTCTAGGCATAGAGCAAAGATAGTTAAGAATAAAGTTTCATCACCTTTTAGGATTGCTGAATTTGATGTTATGTCGGACGGCATATCTCGCGAAGGAGCAATAATAGATGTGGGAACAGAATTGGGTGTAATTCAGAAATCCGGCGCATTTTATAGATACGGAGAGGAAATGCTTGGTCAAGGAAAAGAGGCGACAAAAATGTACTTAAAAGAAAATCCTGCATTAGCACATAAAATAACAGATGAAGTGATGAAGCAAAATAAAGCTCAAGGAACACCAGTCGCAGTAGGAGTTGAAGAAAAAAGCGACGAAAAAGAGATTCCTCTAAATGGATAGTTCCGTTACTTTTGATAGATACTATAATTTATCTCTTCGTTATCTGTCATATCGACCCCGCAGCGAAAAAGAAATAAAAGATTATTTAGAGAAAAAATCAACCAATACTCCTGCTTTAACTCAAGAAATAATCGTTCAAATTATTGGAAAACTAAAAGAATATAATTTTCTGAATGATTTGGATTTTGCTAAGTTTTGGGTAGAACAAAGAACTAAATTTAAGAAAAAGCCAATTAGGGTAATTGAGTATGAATTAAGTCAAAAGGGAATTGATCAAGATTTAATAGAAGAAGTTTTATCAAAGTTTGACGCTAAAGATTTAGATTTTGAGAATGCGAAAAAACTAGCAGATAAAAAAATGGATTTTTATCGAGGTTTGCCTGAAGATAAAAGACGAGAGAAAGTAATGAGCTATTTGCTTAGAAAAGGTTTTAATTATGAAATTGTTAAAAAAGCCTTAAAACATTGATCCCGATTCAATCGGGATTGAGTTTTAGTGCCAATAGTAATATAATACAGTTAAGACAAAGAGAAATTGTCAGTGAAGGTATGAATTCCTATTTAAACCTCCAATTGATAAGAGCATAAACTCTCCCGATTTAATCGGGATTTCTTCGTGTTTAAAACCTATGGCAGACCAAGACCTTATCGTACTCGAAAAAAAGTTAATTGAAAGACAGGAAAAGCTCGAAAAAGACCGGGAGGATTTAGAGCAGGAGAAAAAAGATCTTCAAAAAAAGAAAGATGAATATATTGATAAGCTTCAAAAAGCTTCAAGTTTAACTTCAGAGGAGGCAAAAAAAGAACTTTTATCTCAGATTGAGGAAAGAGAGGTTCAGACTTTAGCAAAAATAATTAAAGAAAGAGAAGAGGAAGCAAAAAGAACTGCTGATAAAAAAGCGCAGGAGATAGTGGTTGAGTCCATGCGTCATGGTGCGGTAAGTTATATCCCGGAATACACCGTAAGTATTGTTAGAATTCCTGACGAGGAGATAAAAGGTAGAATCATTGGAAAAGAAGGAAGGAATATTAGAGCTTTTGAGCAGGCAACAGGAGTAGATGTAGACTTAGACGAAGAAGGAATAATCCGATTATCCTCTTTTGATCAAGTGCGTCGGGAAATTGCTCGTCGCTCACTTGAAAAATTAATAAAAGATACTAGGGTTCAGCCTTTTAGAATTGAAGAAATAGTTGAGGAGACAAAAAAAGAAGTCGAAAAGGTGATGTTTGAAGAAGGAGAAAAACTTTCTCACGAAGTTGGAGTATTTAATCTTCCAGCGGAATTGATTGGAATTTTAGGTAGAGCAAAGTTCAGAACTTCCTATGGCCAGAATTTAACGCTTCACTTACTTGAGACTGCAAAAATTGGAACACACATAGCAGAAGAAGTAGGCGCAGATGTGAATATCGTTAGAATCGCATGTATGCTTCATGATATTGGAAAAGTGGTTCCTGGAGAAGGAAGCCACGTAAAATTGGGCGTAGATCTTTTAAAAAAGCATAATATTCCACAGCCGATAATTGATTGCGTTGCGCAGCATCATGAGGATATACCGTTTTCCTCAGTTGAATCAGTAATAGTGCACGTTGCTGATCAGATTTCAGGAGCGCGTCCTGGGGCTCGCTATGAAGATGTAGAGGAGTCTTGAGTGAGACTTACTGAAATGCAAGACATAGCTAAAAAATATGATGGCGCCGAAGATGCTTAGGCTTTTGAAGCAGGACGAGAGCGCCGAGTAATTATAAATCCAGCAAAACTCAGCGACGCTGAA
>CAYILI010000026.1:0-14228 GCA_964364105.1 uncultured Gammaproteobacteria bacterium
TATATTGATCAGAGATTAAAAGACCAACTGTTACCGATGTCCTCATCTTGTACATACCATTGACAAAGGTTTATACTACTGATAGTATTCCTCGCATGGATGAAAAGAGAACAAGACACGGTGAACAAGACTTTGAATCACCTTACGGCCAAACATTGAGAGCTTTTCGCGAAGAAGCAGGCGTTAGTCAAAGACAGCTTGCATTAGCCTCAGGAACTAATCATACAACCATTTCAAGAATTGAAGGCAGTATAAGTATGCCGACCCTAAGAACTGCTGTTGAACTAGCTCAAGCACTTAATTTGCCACCTGCCGAAAGGTTACTCCTATACGAATCAGCGGTTTTACCTAGCGAAACCCCTCGAAAAGAAATGGAAACTGGAAGAGTACTTGAAGGCATTCGAAATATACAGAACCCCGTGCAAGGATTATAGAATTTACTTCGCTGTAAGCCTCCTTGCGAATCTGTTAAAATAACCTCATGGCACTTTTTACTAAAGAAGGATTTGAAAAATTAAAGTCTGATCTTAATGAAGCAGAAGAAAAACGCCCTGAAGTTGTGGCAACTTTAACTAAAGCCAGGAATATGGGAGATCTTTCGGAAAATGGATTTTACAAAGGGGCTAAGTTTGAGCTCAATGATTTGGATAGAAAAATTAGACAATTAAAGCATCTCATCTCAGAAGGACAAGTTATCAGTACTCCAACGAATAACGATGTTGTTCAAATAGGCCACACCGTAACACTAAGAAGGCTTAATTGACATTAACTACGTTTCTTTGTTAAAATCCCAATTTATGGACAGAGAAAGAATTGAATTAGACCCTAATCTACAAAAAGCTATTGCGGACGCAAGAACTAGAATTGACAGAAAACTAGGTGTTCCTGCTCATGAAACATCAGAACAAGTTGGAAAAATTTCCAGGATGTTATTTTCCGTTGGTGCAGTTGAATCAAGAACTGTAATTGTTAATGGTCAAGTTCAAGAAGAACCAGTAATAACATTTGGCATGGTTTCACCAGAATTTGGGTTTTTTGGCTCCATAAGAAGTGACGGAATTATGAGATTTGGGCCAAAAGAACATATAGGAGATCAAGTTTTATTAAATTTAGATAATAGTATTGAAATTCACCAAATCCCAGATATACAAGAAGGACAAATGTGGAGAACTACCTTAGAGTGGGGTCAACTGGCAATGGGAGCTGTCACCCAGATAGCAGAAGCGTATCAAGTAAAAATATCAGCTGCACCAATAAAAGACGACACAAACGAAGGAAGAGCAGTTAGATTTGAAATGGGAGTGCAACACGAAATTGCACCAAGAAAAATATAATAGTATTATGCATTTATGATTAAGAGTTTGAATTTTGGGTTTTACTTTACGCTCCTTTCCGGGAGGTAACGTATTGCCAAAATCTTAAAGGCAATAAGCCTCCCACGATGGGAGGTTTTTTTGTGTTTTGAAAGGAGGTAAATATTTATGATAGAAACTTTAGAAAGAGTTTTGGCTGTTGCGCCTACAAGGATCGAACGAACACACTCTCAGAAAAAACCTGAGATAGTTTTGCTTCATGGGCCAATGGGCGCTTTAATAAAAGCTGAGGCAGGAAGAGAAGAGAGAATAAGATTGGGAGATATTCGCACTGCTTTAAGAGCACCTTTACCAACGGCAACTGACGGCTCTTAAAAGCCAGCATTTTGCCTCAAAATTCGCTATACTTAAAAAGATGGAAAATGAATTAATTAACATTAAAAATAATGCCATGAGTTTGATTCTGGACACAGAAGACCCTGTGGAATTAGAAGAGATAAAAATGCAATTCCTAGGAAGAAGCGGAGCACTCACACTTCTTCTTAAACAGTTACCAAAAATCGATCCTGAACAAAGAAAAGAGATTGGAGTTTTGGCAAATGAGGTAAAAAATACAATTGAAGAAACTCTTAAAGAAAAAACAAAGGATGCTTTGCATGGACAAACTCGCGCAAAAATTGAGCGAATAGACGTCACAAACCCAGGAATTCGCCCACCCTTGGGACATCATCATCTTATAACGCAGGCAATTTCCGAAATAACAACTATCTTTGATCGAATAGGTTTTACTAGAGTCAGATATCCTGAAGTTGAATGGGATTGGCACGCATTCGGTGCTCTAAATTTCCCGGAAGGACATCCTGCCAGAGACGACTGGGAAACATTTTTCGTTGACACAAAACCAAACTCTAAATATGGTCCCATGCTTTTAACTCCTCACACTTCAAGTGGGCAAATCAGAGAGATGCGAAACGTAGTGGAGTCCGCCTCTGGCGGAGAAATTCCTCCGATAAAAATGCTAAATATCGCTAAGTGTTATAGACGTCAATCTGATGTTTCGCATACCCCGATGTTTCATCAGTTTGAAGGACTCGCAATTGACAAAGATTTATCAATCGTTAATTTAAAAGGAGTACTGGATTATTTCGTAAAATCGTATTTCGGAGAAAATAGACAAGCCCGAATTAGACCTTATCATTTTGAATTTACAGAACCATCTTTTGAAGTAGATGTAAGCTGTGGAGTATGTGAAGGACGTGGCTGCAAATTATGCAAAGAAGGATGGCTTGAAATGGGAGGAGCCGGAATGGTTCACCCTCAAGTGCTGCGAAACTGCGGAATAGATCCTAAAGAATTTAATGGATTCGCATTTGGTTGGGGAGTGGAAAGAGTTCTAATGATGAAAGAGGGAATTGAAATCGACGATCTAAGACTTTTATATAGCAATAAGCTCGATTTTCTCGAGCAATTCTAGGTTTTAATGTCATCCTGAACTTGTTTCAGGATCCCGAAATAAATTCGGGATGACAAAGAGGAAATAATTATGAACATACGTATAGTTGATAGCTGGCTAAGAGAATTTCTGGAAACAAAAGCGACCAGTAAAGAGATTGCTCGCGAACTTTCTCTAACAAGTGTGTCTGTTGAGCGAATTGAAAAAGTAGATAATGATGAGGTTTATGACATTGAGGTAACTACAAATAGACCAGATCTTATGAGCGTTCGAGCGATTGCTAGGGAAGCAGGAGCTGTTATGGAAAAGCCAGTTGCAAAATTTAAGGATATAAAAATTCCCAAAGCTCCAACTGCAAATATTTCTTTTCCTATTGAAATAATTAATGATCCAAAATTAGTCAATAGAATAATGGCGGTCGTTATGGAAGTTGAAATCGGAGATAGTCCTCAGGAAATAAAAGAAAGACTTGAGCGATCCGGAATAAGAAGTCTTAATAATTTAATTGATGTGACAAATTATGTGATGAGAGAAATCGGACATCCATGTCACGTTTTTGATTATGATTTACTTAACACTAAGAAGATGATAATTAGGCAGTCAAAATCTGGGGAAGAAGTAACAACTCTTGACGGGAAAAAATACAGATTACTAGGAGGAGACATCGTAGCTGATAATGGTTCCGGGGAAATCATCGATTTACTTGGAGTAATGGGAACAAAAAACTCAGTGGTTCAAAACACGACTAAAAGAATTTTATTTTTCTTAGATAATAATAATCCTAAAAAAATAAGAAACACATCTATGAATCTTGGCATAAGAACTGAAGCGGCAATCATTAACGAGAAGGGGATTGATCCGGAACTCATGACGGACGCATTTAACAGGGGAGTGGAACTTTATGAAAAAATTACTAAAGGAAAAGTTATTTCAAAAACTCTAGATATTTATCCAAATAAATCTAAAGAAGTTCAAATAAAAATTTCAGTTAAGAAAATAAATAAAATAATTGGTGTAGAAATTCCAGCTACAAAATCTATAGATATTCTAGAAAAACTTGGCTTTAAAGTTAAGAAATCTGGAGAAATCTTAGAAGTAAACGTTCCCACAATTCGCGCATCTGAAGTTTTAATTGAAGAAGACATCATAGAAGAAATCGCAAGAGTTTATGGATATCATAAGCTTCCAAGTATAATTCCCGGATTTTTGAATAATAAAAATACTCCATACCTAAATACTTTTTATCTGGAACAAAGAGTAAAAAATGCGTTCAAATATTGGGGTTTTACAGAAGTATATACGTACTCCCTAGTCTCTGAAGACTTATTTGACGGTCCAATTGATAAAGCAGTAAAACTTAAAAACCCACTTACCGAAGATATGGAATATTTAAGAAACAGTCTGGTTCCGAGCCTTTTACAAGTTGTCGAAAATAACAAGAGCAGGGAAGTGGTTAAAATTTTTGAATTAGCCAACATATATCAAAAAACGGATAGTTTACCAAATGAAAAATTGACGCTTTCTGGTGTTTTAAAAAGAAAAGATGTATCTTTTTTTGAGATCAAGGGCCTAATTGAAAACTTACTGGAAGATTTAGGAATTAAAAATTATAAGTTTAAAAACAAAACGGATAATACCGGTGCAAATATTTTCACAGGAACTGAAGAGTTGGGATATATTGAAATTATTCACTCCGGCCTTATTGATTTTGAAATTTCCTTTGGCTACTTGTTAAAACACGCAAATCTTAAAAAAGCTTATAAGCCAATTGCCAAATTTCCGCCAATTGTTGAGGATATAACTTTTGTTTTGGGAGAAGAGACCAATACGGAAGAGGTGATAGAAGAAATAAAACTGCAAAGTTTTTTAATTACCGAAGTTGCACTCAAAGATCAGTTCGAAAACGCCAAAACATTTCACATCATATATCAAGCAGCTGACAAGAATTTAACAAACGAAGAGGTTGCGGAAATTAGAAATGACATTATTAAATCAATTTCTTCTAAATTTAAGGCGTCGGTGAAGTAGAAGGTATCGGACTTTGAGAATTGCTATCTGATGGATTAATTACTTCTCCTGGGGGGTGATATAAAGAATCATCTTTGTGAAATTCTTCGACCCATTTATCTATTCCTTCTTGCCAAAGATTTTTCCCATCAGTTGAAACCGGATCTGATTCCCTGATCCAGATATAAATTTTGTCGTCCTTTTTCCGGTAAATTGCGGATTCACTTGTAGGCTCGGTACCTTTTACGAAATATTCAGATCTTGTAGGCTTTCCAGAAGTAGGCATTCCGCCTCCCAATGAATCCACCTGAACTGCGATCACATTTTCCGGTTTTTCAAATTCTTCTTTTTTCTTTACCTCTATGGCCTCTAACATTATCCTTCTCCAAATAGGGGAAGCTCCGGTAACACCAGACGCAATCGCAGGGTTCATAGGGCTATTATCATTATTTCCTACCCAAACACCAGCTACGACAGTCGGCGTGTATCCAATCGTCCAATTATCTCTTTTCTCGTCCGTTGTTCCAGTTTTTACAGCAACTCCCGGAATATTTAAAGCTGAATTAGGACCAAAAGCATCAGATCTCGCATTATTATCAAGAAGAATATGAGAGATTAAAAAAGCGATTTCTTCAGAAAGAACTTTTTGCCCTTTTTTCTCTTTATATTTATATAAGACTTTACCTTTATTATCTTTTACCTCAAGAATCGTAAGGGGTTCTTGCTTGACGCCTTTATTTGCAAATACACTATATGCTGTAACTTCATCCATTAAAGAAACTTCGCGTCCTCCAAGAACAAGCGAGAGTCCTACGTTTTGCATATTTGCCGCTGTTGGCTCCCAATTATCAAGCCCCATCTCATAACCTTTTTCCATAACATCCGCCAAACCAACACGCGCTAACATTTTTACAGCTGGGATATTAAGAGAATTTCCAAGAGCAAACCTTACCTGAACTGGTCCACGGAATTTATCGTCATAATTAACAGGGGAGTAAAGTCCGCCACTTCCATTTGGAAAATCTGTCTTTACGTCCATAAGCATTGTTGAGGGCGTATATCCTTTTTCAAATGCTGCAGCATAAACAATAGGTTTTAGAGATGATCCCGGTTGTCTATTTGCAAGAGCTACATTAAAATTTCCATCGGTATCTTGATCAAAATAATCCTTACTCCCAACCATAGCTAAAATCTCTCCGGTTTCAGGGTCTGAAACCATAGCTGCTCCATTTCCTACACGAAAACCTTTAAGCTTTTCAATTTCCTCTTTAACAATATCTTCTGATTTTTTCTGAAGTTCATAATCGAGAGTTGTTTTTACCTGAAGTCCGCCTGCTTCAACTGCTACTTCACCAAACTGAGATGCTAATATTTGTTTTACGTAAATAACAAAATGGGGAGCTTTCATGGATGTGGATTCTCTTTGGGTAAATTTCATTTTCTTTATCTCATCTAGTGCTTTCTTTTCTTCATCTTTATTAATGTATCCCTGTTCACGCATGCTTTTTAGAACTTGTTCGCTTCGCCCAATGTAATAATCATTTCCAGAGAAAGGGGAGTAAGCGCTAGGACTTTGCGGAAGACCGGCAAGAAGAGCAGATTGTGCAAGGCTTAGCTCTGTTACTTTTTTACCAAAATAGGTTTCAGAAGCAGCCTCAACTCCAATCGCAGTTCCTCCATACGGAACATCATTAAGATACATTTCTAAAATTTCTTCTTTTGAGTATCTTTTATCGACTTGGATTGAGAGAACTAACTCTTTTACTTTTCTTGGGAGGGACCTTTCTGAAGTAAGCAAAACATTTTTTACAAGCTGCTGAGTAATAGTCGAACCCCCTGTAACACGGCGCCTAAAAATCGGGTCTATCACAAGTCCTCTAAAATAACCTGTAATAGAAAAGCCTTTATTTTTATAAAAATTTTTGTCCTCAATCGCAATCGTTGCCTGCTGAAGGTCTTTTGGAATTTCATCTAGCCCTACATACGTCCTGTTTACATCCTCATAAACTGAGTAAAGCGGAATATCATTTCTATCATAAATTCTAGTAGAGTTTTCAGCCTGAGCTTCAATAAGTTTTCCCGGCTCTGGAAGATCACGGCTAAACCAGAAGAACATCAAAACCATGAGAATAATTCCCCCGACTAGCGCAATTAGAGCATAGCGGGAAAGACGAGAATAGAGGACAATTTTATTCGGAAGACGAGATCCGCCGCGGGTCCTTAGCCTTGTTCTTCGTCTTCTCGAACGTGCACCATAATCGACCATTTTGATACTATAATTATACCAAAGTCAAAGCATTGTATGCTATACTCAAGGCTATATGGATAAGATTTCAGAGCTTCTCACAAGAGGAGTCGATAAAATTTACCCCACAAGTGAAGAACTAGAAAAAACTTTAAGAAGTGGAAAAAAATTAAAACTCTATCAGGGGTTTGATCCAACGGGTGCTCGGCTTCACATAGGACACATGGTTGGGTTTAGGAAATTAAGACAATGGCAAGATCTTGGTCATCATGTAATTTTTTTAATAGGGGATGGAACTGGACAAGCCGGAGATCCATCTGGTAAAACCACAGGACGTGATAAATTTTTAAGCAGGGATGAACTCAGAGCAAATGCTGTAGATTACGTAAAACAAGCAGGAAAAATAGTACGCTTTGAAGGAGAAAATCCAATTGAGATAAGATTTAACGGCGACTGGCTAAATGAACTCAAGCTAGCTGATATTTTAGAAATTGCTGGACATTTTTCATTGCAACAACTATCAGAACGCGATCTTTTTCAGGAAAGAATTAAAAATAAGGAGTCAATAAATCTTCGCGAATTTTTATATCCGCTCTTGCAAGCATACGATTCAGTCGCGATGGATGTAGACTTAGAACTTGGCGGAACTGATCAAACATTTAATATGCTTGCCGGAAGAAGCTTGATGAAATCAATGAAAGGGAAAGATAAATTTGTGATGACGACACCTCTTCTTGCGGACTCAAGCGGTCGAAAGATTGGAAAGACTGAGGGAAATGTAATAGGTCTTATAGACACTCCAACGGACTTATTTGGAAAAATTATGGGACTAGGAGATGACGTCATACTTAACGGATTTGAGTATCTGACAAATATTTCTATGGGCGAAATAAATGAAATTTCCCAAAAAATTAAAGCAGGAGAAAATCCAATTCAGTTTAAGAAAAGATTAGCTTTTGAAATTACAAAAGATTTAAACAATGAAAGTGATGCAAAAAATGCACAAGATGTTTTTGAAGGAAACACTGAGGGAGAAATTAAAACTGTAAACATTGATTCAAACTCAATATCAAATCTTCCTCATTTAATTGTTGAGCTTGGATTACTTCCGAGCATATCAGAAGTAAAAAGGAAATTTGCAGAAAATGGAATAAAAATTAATGGGCATATGCTAAGTGACTTAAAGGCAATGCCAAACTCCGGAGACGTAATTAGCGTCGGTCGAAATAAGGTTAAGGTGATTAAAAAGTAATATGGATTTAAGTAAAAAACACAGAGTAATACTCATAATAGTTACCGGATTAGTTGCATTTTCACTTATTGCAACCTCAATCCTTCCGTTTATAATGCAGTAACTCTATGGCAGGACTCCAAACTAATATACGCTCTTTGGGAGGAATATATAAAAGATATGCCTCCTTCTTGGAAAAACTTGGAATAATAAATTTAAGTGATTTTTTATATCACATTCCATTTCGCTATGATGATTATTCTATAATCTCAAAAATTTCCGAGGCTCAACCTGGAGAGATAGTAACTATAAGGGGACAAGTTATTGAAGTAAAAAATCAATACACAAGGCGCCACTTTACACTTCAAAAAGCAAAAGTTAAAGACGAAACGGGAACAATTAATGTTCTTTGGTTTAATCAGCCCTACATAACTCGCGCGATTTCTGAGGGTGATTTTATTTCAATGTCAGGAAAGATTGAGCAAAAGAAAACAGAAATGGAAATGATGTCTCCGAATTTTGAGATAGGAACAAAAGATTTCATACACACTGGAAGACTAGTACCTGTCTATCCAGAGACTAGGGGAGTGTCATCAAAATGGATTAGACGTCAAGCTTATAAATTACTAAATGAAAATAAAAATGAATTGAATGATTATATGCCTGAGGAGATATTGGGAAAAAACAATCTGGACGATCTATACACCGCGCTTTTAAAAGTTCATTTTCCAGATAAATTAGACGACGTGACAGTTGGAAGAAAAAGATTATCATTTGACGAGCTCTTCCTAATCCAAGCATCTTCAATTCTTAGAAAAGAGGAGTGGCAAAAAACCCTCTTAGGCTATAAATTCAAAACTAAATCATATGAGAAGAAAATTGATGATTTTATTAAAAAATTACCATTTAAATTAACTGGCGCACAAAAAAGAACAATTCAAGAAATATTTAATGATTTTTCTTCCGAAAAACCCATGAACAGACTCTTAGAGGGAGACGTGGGAAGCGGAAAAACGGTTGTCGCAGCTATTGCGATCTATTTAACATATCTAAATGGCTTTCAATCTGTTTTTATGGCACCCACCGAAATCCTAGCCCAACAACATTTTCGGACCATTTCAACCTTGCTTGAACCCTTTGGTTTAAAGATTGGCCTACAAACAGGAAGCATAAAGACTATTAAGATTAAGGATTTAAGATTAAAGAATAAAGAAAAAAATCATAAATCATCAATCATAAATCATCAATCATTCGACGTATTGGTGGGTACTCACGCTGTAATTTCAGAAAAAATAAATTATAAAAAGTTAGGTTTTATAGTAATCGATGAACAACAAAGATTCGGAGTAGAGCAGAGAGGAATTCTTAGAAAAAAAGGCAAAAATCCTCATGTTCTTACCATGACAGCAACACCAATCCCTAGAACCATAGCGCTAACCATATATGGAGATCTATCGCTTTCACTCTTAGACGAAATGCCAAGAGGCAGAAAAATTATAAAAACCTGGCTTACGCCTAAAGAGAAAAGGGATAATGCTTACGAATGGATTAAGAAACAGATTAAAGAAAATGGCAGTCAAATCTTTATAATTTGTCCTTTTATCGAAGAGTCCGAAACCATGACTACGGTAAAAGCAGCAGCAAAAGAATTTGAAACCTTACAAAAAAATGTGTTCAAAGATTATAAATTAGCCCTACTTCACGGTAAATTAAAATCAAAAGAAAAACAAGCAATACTGGCTGATTTTAAAGACAGAAAATATAATATTTTAGTTGCAACCCCAATAGTAGAAGTTGGAATTGATATTCCAAATGCTGATGTAATTCTTATTGAAGCTTCCGAACGATTTGGGCTTTCCCAATTACATCAACTGAGGGGAAGAGTAGGTAGAAATGACAGACAGGCTTATTGTCTTCTCTTTACGGAGTCAACAAGCCCAATCACTACACAAAGACTCCAAGCGATGGAAAAAACAAACATTGGCGCAGAACTGGCCGAACTTGATTTAAAACTAAGAGGACCTGGTGAAATTTTCGGCACACATCAATCCGGAAGAACATTTCTTAAAATTGCAAACTTCTCTGATTTTGACTTAATCAAAAACACTAAAATTGAAGCTGAAAAAACTATGCCTAAACTTTCAAAATATAAAGATTTAGAAACAAAAATAAAAGAAATTAACTCAAAAGAAATAAGCCCCGATTAAGTCTTTGCAAATAGGCGTAATTTAAGGTAAAATACGCGTATGGGTGGAGAACCAAAACGAAGACATTCAAGAGCTCGCAAAGGAAAAAGAAGAGCAGGTATAAGCCTTTCTATTCCTAATGCTATATTATGCCCAAATTGTGGCGTAATGGGTAAAGCACACGTGGTATGTAAAAACTGTGGTTTTTATAAAGGAAAAGAATACGTTCAAAAATCAAAAACTGAAACTAAAGAAATAGCAACCACATAATGAAAACAGCGCTTGACCCCCGCCACACTAAAAGACAAAAAATAGTCGAAGATCTTTTTAAAACAGAATTCCACAAACAGCCGGTAAACCCCTTATCAGAAGAAATTCTAAAACATTTAAAAAATATTGATGAAAAAATTTCGGTAGCTGCACCTGAATTTCCAATTGATAAAATAAATAAGGTAGATCTAGCAATTCTAAGACTTGCGATATTTGAATTAATTGTCGCAAAAAAAGAGCCGCCAAAAGTTATAATAGATGAAGCGATAGAACTTGCCAAAGAATATGGCGGAGAAAGCAGTCCAGCGTTTATAAATGGCGCATTGGGAAAGGTAATTAAAAATGATAAATCTTCCGAAAATTAATAATAAACAGCTTTTAGAAGAAGCCTTAACGCATCGCTCATTTCTAAACGAATCAAAAATAAAAGTTTTATCAAATGAAAGACTCGAATTCTTAGGCGATAGCATTCTTTCATTTGCAGTTTCGACCTATCTTTTTAAAACATATCCTGAATATAACGAAGGAAAACTTACAAATCTTCGCTCGCTTTTAGTTAACACTAAAACCCTTGCAGAAATCTCCAGAGAATGTGACCTAGGTTCCAAGTTAAGGTTATCCAAAGGAGAAGAGGAATCAGGCGGACGAGAAAACCAAAGTCTTCTAGCAGATACATTTGAAGCTTATCTTGGTGCACTTTTCCTGGATCAGGGAATTATAGAAGCGGAAAAATTTATAGAATCAGCTGTTATTCCAAGAACAGAAGAGTTTATTCAAAAAAATATGCTTAAAGATCCTAAAAGCAGGCTTCAAGAATTTGTACAATCAAAAAAACAATTTTCCCCAATTTATAAAGTGATTTCTGAAGAAGGACCGGCACACGCCAGAAAATTTACAGTAGGTGTATTTGTGAATGATGAACTAATTGGACAAGGGCAGGGAAAATCAAAACAAGAAGCAGAAGAACAAGCAGCCTCAAAAGCACTTGATTCAATTAAAAAATAAGAGTCTTTTAAAAAACCTAATAAAATGATACAATTGAGCCTATGTCAGTAGTAATTAGATTAGCACGAACCGGAAAACGAGGAGAACGAAAATTCAGAATCGTAGTTAAAGAAAAAAGATCACGCAGAGACGGGGACTCTATTGAGATGCTCGGATCCTTTGAAAAAGGTGAAAGAAACGGCGCTCAAAATTTAAAAAGAGATAGATACAAATACTGGCTTTCAGTTGGAGCAAGACCAAGTGCCACAGTAGAACAGATTTTTAAAAAATGAAGGATACGCTAACTCACATCATCAAAGGAATCGTAGACAAACCAGAAGGGGTAGAAATTACCGAAGAAGAGAATCAAGGGATAGTTAACTTCACTGTAAAAGTTTCAGTTGAGGACATGGGAAAAGTAATCGGAAAAGAAGGAAAAGTAATTAAAGCCATAAGAAATGTAATGAGAATCCCGGGAGTTCTGCAAAGTAAAAAAATCTATATAACACTCGCAGAAGTTTAATCCTCAAGCTTTTTAGTTATGAAGATCACAATTCTGACTCTTTTTCCCCAGATGTTTAAAGGCCCTTTTGATTTTTCTATCATTAAACGCGCGATAGAAGACAAAAAAATCCAAATAAATTTAGTAGATATCAGAGAATTTGGAGAGGGAAAACATAAGGTAGTGGATGACAAACCTTATGGCGGGGGAATTGGGATGGTTTTAAGGGTAGATGTCTTAGAAAGGGTAATTAACAGCGTTAAAGACGGAAAATTAAACAAAGACGAAGAAAGAATAATTTTAACTAGTGCTTCAGGAAAAACCTACAATCAAACAAAAGCTAAGGAATACTCCAACTTAAAACATTTAATAATTATTTGCGGGCATTATGAGGGAGTGGACGAGAGAATTATGGAATTTGTCGACGAAGAAATTTCAATTGGAGACTTTGTTTTAACAGGAGGAGAAATTCCCGCAATGCTTATCGCTGACAGTGTCGCGAGACTCGTACCTGGAGTTCTAAAAGAAGGAGCTACAAAACTTGAATCTTTTTCTGATGACTCACTGGAACACCCTCAATATACACGCCCTGAGAATTTTAAAGGACTTAAAGTTCCGGAAGTTTTAGTTTCCGGAAATCACGGGAAAATAGAAGAATGGAAAAAAGCAGAATCTTTAAAAAAGACTAAAAGAAATAAATCAAACTAAAAAGGCGACGTCCTTGTTTCGCCTGATGAACTCGCCTCTAAATCTATATTAATAATACTACCTAGCTCATCTCTATTCCATTGTAAAACCTCATTTAAAATCTTACTCTGCTCAGCTGTCAAGCTCTTAAGCGTAATCCTGTCTTCTCCTTCTACGGGTGGGAAGGGTTTATAGAAAAAGTTAACCGTAATGCTAGTAAGGCTCTTCTGACTGCTGATATTTGTTACATCTGAAATTGGAAATGTTTTATAAAGTTCTTTTATAAAATCAACCGCTTCCCTGGGATCTCCTATAATTGTTACCTTAAACTCAAGATTAGGATACTTAGAAGCATCTATCGCTTCTGTTTCGATATTTTGGAATTGATAATTTTGAATCTGCGTACCCGAAAGAACAGCAGCTGTTGAAATTCCATTCAATATTTGTTCAAAATTTTTACCTGGAGGAAGAGCGCTTGAAACTATCTTAATCTTAGAATCTAATTCATCAGAATTCTCTGAAAGCACTATCTTTTCTGTATTTTGAATCTTTTTTAAAACTTCATTTTCAACTTCAATTGCTTGCTTTCGGGACGGAAAAGACAGGATTTGGGGAAGTAAAAAAATAAAAAATAAAAATAATGAAACAGCAATAGCCAGGACAGGAATTAAATATTCTTTATTTTCGTAGTAATAAAGCATTATTCTTTCTTGGCTAAATTTCTTATTCATATTAATTAAGTACAAGCTTCATCGAGTATCCTTCATCTACTGAGGAAAGCTTAGTCATTCTAATAGTTGTCAATTTTTTTGATTTTGTAAGATCCAGGAGATAATTTAAAAAAGTATCGAGATCAAGCAGAGAATTTGAGCTAACACCTAAAACCACACCGCTTTCATCAATTTCATATTCGTCGATAGCTACACCCGTCGGAAGATCAGCAAATAAAAGTTCGGTTTTATTGTGATATTTTTTTCTCTCAGAAATTATAGATGATAAATCTTCAACTCGCTGATGAAGTATAAATATTTTAGAAGAAGTTTCATCATATACAGACAAAGCATCAATTATTTTATTTTGCTGACCCTTAACGTAATTAACTGAAAATCTTAAATTTATTAAAAACAGTAAAATGGAGGAAATTGCCACAACTATCAGGATTGCGAATGAAATTGTTTTTACCTTCTTAAGCCTTAAGTCTTTTGCGCTTTCTGAGGTCTTCTTATTTACTAAATTAATATCAATGCTCATAGTCTCGCAAGCTGAGCCCTACTGCAATTGAATAGTCAGGGGCTTTTTCTAAAATCTCTTTTGGGACATCAGTTGGATTTAAAAATCTCCATGGATTTG
>CAYILI010000027.1:0-13669 GCA_964364105.1 uncultured Gammaproteobacteria bacterium
CGCATGCGATTTGGGCTTCATGGAAGTAAGCCAATGACTCTTGAAGAAGTTGGAAAAATGTTTGCTGTAACACGAGAGAGAATTAGACAAATTGAAGCAAAATCACTTAGAAAACTCCGACATCCTTCCAGGGGAAATAAATTAAAAGACTACCTAGGTTAATCTCAACCAGCTTCAAATAAATTGATCTCTTTTGTTTAATGTTTTTTTGCACACATATTAATTGACCCGTGGGTAGGGGAGGCGGCGGGTTAGTGGGTAAAATCAATGTAATTCATACAAAAAATACCTATGAAAACATGAAATTTCACGAGTTATTTTCACAAATATATCACGTCGCACAATGATATACCGGAGAAGAGGTTATGGAGAAAGCTTTCGCGAAATTTCAACTAATTTTGCGTAAATTTCATTAAATTTATGCATATATTTAAGCATTCTATCTTTCTGGTAGCTTAGGTGATTTTTTTATCTCCGAGGAGTTTTATCGTGGTAATCTTTTTCCACTATCTAGGTATAGTCTGTCTGCATCTGGATTATATTTGATTGTGTCTGGGCCATTTTTTGCATACCAAAAAGATGGATTATCAGGCATATATTCTAAGTCTCTTGGTAAAAGTATTGCATGGAATGACGGGATTAAAATTCGCCTGCCATCATCATTATTTCCTGATGGGCGTACGGTTTTACCTTTTTCTCTTAGTACGGAATGAGGATAAAGACTGTATCCAATAAGTCTGCTCTCTGGCATGTGAAAGGGATGGGAGAAATGCGCTGTGAATTGAGGGACTTGGCGTATTTGATGAGTTTCTGGGTCAAATTCAAATTCTACTGGTGGATATTTTGGTGCAGGCTCATCACTTACTTCCACCAATCCCATTGGTAGAGGTACAGCTCCTAAATGAGCAGGTCTTACCATTTTACCGCCTGGAGGTGTTTGGAGTCGTGTAGGTAATGATACCTCTAGATCCATACGTCGTGCTAATTGTTTTGGCGTAAGTTCTTTTACCATTTTTAATTAGGGCTCCATCCGCATTCAGGGCAATTTTTTAAAATTCCTTTTTGAATTTTTAACGTTTCTTCTTTGTCTGCTTCCCATTTACATTTTTTGCAGATGATTTTATAGCAAGCTTCGCAGTTTTTAATTTGTCTAGGATCCACGCATGTAGATTATACCACTTAATTACTAATATTAAGATTGCTGTAGTAATTGAAACAATTGAAATAACAGTTCCCATCTTAAATGATAAAGGTTTATAAATTATTTCTACATTATTTTTTCCAGCTGGAATTGGGACCGCTCTAAAAGTATAATTTGCCCTGATGATTTCTGTTTCATTTCCATTTACTTTTGCGATCCATCCGGGATAATAATTATCTGAAATAACTAGGATTGAATTATCACTTAAATTTACATTTAATAAAATTTTACTAGGAGAATATTCAATTATTTCTGCTTTTCTCAGACTACCCTCCCCCATTTTTATTTTTGGATCTTTTTCTAAAACTACAGATTTTTTAAAATCAAAATTTTCATCAAACATTTTATCTAATATTCTTTGTGAGTCAGTTTCTATCACGTACTCCCCTACTAGATAGGCTTTTGGTAACGCTTCGAGGTTTTTAAAAATTTGAAAATCATTGTCCGAATAAATTAATTTAAATTTATTTTTTGGGTAGCTATTAAAATTAAATGCCCAGGATTTTCCGATATCTGATTTTTTTTGCAGTATATATTTAATCCCTAATGAGTCAATTATTTTTGGAAAATATTTTCCCTCCCTTGGTAAATATGCTCCAAGTCGATCAGCATCAATAAGTTTCCCTTCGCTAAGCGACTTAGAGAATTCGCCATATCGTTTTATGTAGAGTGGGTCATAACCTTCAGTGGACTGTAAATTAAAATAAACACTTCCTTCTTCTCCAAATGGAGTAAATATTCTGTAATTTTTATCTAATTTTTTTAACTCTTTAATTATTGGAGCTTCTATATAGGCAAGTTCTTTTGATTCAAATGGCTGCCATTTAGTGGCGAATCTTAGCATGTCAAAAATAACGAAGAGAATTACTATTATAAAAGCCACTTTTAATAACTCTTTTTTTATTCCAATTAATACTGAAAATATTAACCCAAATGATAGAACTGAAGGTAAGATTAAATTTCTTTTTGCTATTAACGTGAAGTCTGGGTTAATAAATTTTCCTAATACGTAAATCCATAAAATAGATATTAAAACTAGAATTGAGATTATCCAAAATGTTAATATTTTATAGTTCTTAAGCTCTAAATCGTTTTTTATTTTGTCTATTCCGTATGCTGCAAGAATTGAAATGGAGAAACTGAATAAGCAAAGTATTCTACTTAATGAAGAAGTTGACAGTACGGGAATTTTAAGGTTTATAAATGCATCAACTATTGGGGTATCTAGGGAAAGTGCCAATGATAATAAGGCCATTAACATAAAAAATATTGTTTTTTTTGATTTTAAAGATATGGCATAAATCGACAGGAAAAAAGTAGTTACTCCCGTGAACATGTTCCATTCTATGTAATGACCGAGAAGATTATTCCTTGTTACAGGATTTCCATAGAAATCAGGAGAAATGATTGTTGCAAGATGATAAAAAGGGATAGCATTTATTTTTTGAAACAATAAGCTTCTGGATGCGTTTTGATAAAGTTCAATTGATGGAATTAGTTGAATTGATGAAGATAAAATTCCTAAAATAACAAAAATAAATGAATGCATGAATGCATTAACATTCTTTGTCTCAATTAATTTAAAGAATAAAAATAAGACTGTGAATATTAGTAAATATAAACTCGTCTGAAAATGCCCACTAAAAAATGACAGCGGAATTGAGATAAAAAGAATTAAAAGAAATAGTGGTTTTTTTAATTCAAAATATTTTTCAATTGAAAATAAGGCGAGCGGTAGAAATGAAATTGCCAGAGATAATGTGGGCCAGCTCATCCATGTGGCTATGAAGCCTGAAAACATGAAAGAGATTGATGCGACTAGGCTTCCGGTAACGCTTATTTTTAAACTTCTTGCAAAAATAAACATAAAAATTCCAGCAAGAAGCGGTTGGATTAGAACGGCTAACCCCCATGCATTATTAAAATTAAATATGAAGAAGAATAAATTAGTAATAGAAAAAGCTGCAGATTGATAATTGGCTAAATGTGGTGTTCCCGAAAAGCTATATGGATTCCATAGTGGTATTGTTAGATTTTTCCAGGACTCAATTGTTAAATGCCGCCATGGCATAATTTGAGTAACGACATCCGGCATGGCTGGATTTTTTATAGGACCTAGATAGCTTTCGTTATTGTTCCAAAGTGAAAGCGAATTTAATTGATAAGATGTGGGGTAAGGAATTTTATTTTCTAAAAAAAATGGCTTTGAAAAAATAAGCCATACAAAAAAAATTATAAAAATTGGAAATATTCTTTTTATCATTTATCCTTTAATCTTTTTCTAATGCCATTAGCGATTAGTATCGGTACAAAGATTAATGCGATTAGTGAGCTTGCAGAAACATAATTCGCAAACTTTCTAAGCTTCGTGTCTTCAAATTTAAGAACTATATTATGAAGTCCTGGATCAACGTAAAATGTAATTAGACCTCTGTTTTTTGGATCTTGAAACTCTATATCTGTAATTTCAATTTCGTTATCATATACTTTCCATCCTGGAAAGTATAAAGTATTCTCTCTAATTCTAGTTCTTTTATCTGCGTTAATTACATATTCATGATAATTTGATTTTTTCTCAACTTTTATAAGTTCAGCATCTCCATCGATTATTTCAATGTCATCTTTTGGCTCTTCCTCCATGAATCTTATTGACCAAATCGGGGAAACCTCACCTGTATCCGTGGTCCCCTTAAAAACTTTTTCAAAATAGTTATCCGTAAAAGACGTATCATATTCTTTTGCATGCCAATATGAATATGTAGGAATTATCGCAACGAGCGAAATAATTAAGATTAATAATTTATGATTAAACTTAGATACAAATAAAGCGCCGATAATTGAAGTAGAGAATACTATCATGGTTAAGAATCTCCAGGGGAATTGTATTTTTGGAAGCGTTGTGAGGATTTGCCAAATAAAGTTTGACTCTTTTAACATTAGGAAAATACTAACCAGAAGAAAACCAAATGTTCCCAGATAAAAGATTTTTTCATTCTTTGATTTTCTAAATAATTTTTTGAAAAGTATTATTGAAGCTATTACTAAAGCAATATGAGCAATTCCTATTTGAACAGTAAATATACCGGATCCCCCATAGTTCCATGGTCCGTAAATTAAGGAAATGGGATTTACGAAATGTTTTGAGTATTCGCCGGCAGTTATTATGTCTCTTAAGGTGTACTTCCCTTCCATAAACGCAGGAAACCAAAAGAAAAAACTTAATAAAACTCCGTATCCAAGCGATGAAAATGTTATGAATAATTTAAGCTTTGATTTATTTTCAAAAAATAAATATAAAACATAAAAAATAATAAAAGGTATAAATATAAGACTAACGGCATTATGGGTCAGGATTAAAAGCATGAATGAGATTGCCGAGAAAATAAAAGATAAATAATAACTTTTAATATTTAAGCTACCCTTTATTTTATTTAGCTTAAGAAGTGCATACATAATGAGCGGTAAGAAAACAAAAGCCATGTGTTCGCCTAATGCCCCCCTAATGTATAGATCTATGAATCTGTATGGTGCATATAAATATAAAACTGCTGCAATTATTCCTGCATTTTTTCCTAAAAATTCTCTCACCCAAATATGCATAAAAATTCCGCTTAAGATATAAGATCCGCCTAACATTATTTTTATTGCATCAGTATAGGTAAACCCTAGGGAATGAAGGATATATCCGATATATGAAGGAAGCGGATAAACAAACATGAGTATCGGGTGTCCAAATCCAAGATTAAGATTTCCAGCCCACCTAGGGATAAGAATTCCCTCGCTTAGGCTTTGATAAAAACTAGCGAGTCTTCCTCCATGAAGCCAAGCGTCATGAGTAACTAATAATCCCGGTGTAAATAAATCAAACAGGGGAATTAAGGAAATTAAAAAAACGAATATTAGCCCCTTATCAAATTTCATTTAAAATGTATTACTTGGCAGTAGAATATTTTTTGTGAAGAAGCACGAGAATTGTTATTGAAATAAAAGCTAAAAGAGAAAGGAATGGAATAGTGATAAAACCAAACCATTCGATTTGTTTTGTTGTGCAGGATATGCCAAGAGTACAGGGAGCCAAGCTTTCAGGAATTATTTTATTGTAAAGAAGATTATGATAAGAAGCAACAATAGTTCCGATAATGCTTAGCGGGAGAGCAAAGTAAGGAATATTTTTATCTTTTTTCCAAATTCCTACTGCAAATATGACAACCAGCGGATACATGAATATTCTCTGATACCAGCATAATAAGCAAGGAGGGAGTTTTAGGATTTCACTAAAATACAAACTGCCCAGTGTTGATGTTAGTGAGATCATTAAAGCAAATTGCAATAAGTTTTTTTTCAAAACAGACATTTGTATAGATGATTATACTTTCTTTTTTGATTTATAGAAAGAGTTTTTAAGCTTATTCTAAGTAATTATATTCTGAAGAATTTGTTGAATAATCTGTGTCATAGTTTGAATTTGGATTTCTTAAATTAATAACTCCTGAAAAATATAAAAGTCCGTAAATTGTGAAACCCACAATTAAATAGAAAATGAGCCATTGCCAAGTGGGTCTTTTGCCATAGGTTTTTCTGGGTTTAGCCATAAATAAATTATGATGCAATAGAATATTATTGTCAATTTGATAGAATATAGTTATGGTTAAACTTTCAAATATACACGAGGACTATTTAAGAAGTATTATTTTTGGTTTTCAAGATTCCTTAGTTTCCACCACTGGAGTTATTGCTGGAGTTGCAGCGGGAACACAAAACAAAGAACTGGTTATTCTTGCAGGAATAGTGACTATAACCGTTGAATCTCTTTCGATGGGAGCAGGACAATATATGAGCGAAAAATCAGTGCACCAGATGGATAAGACTGGAAAGCATACTGATAGCTTAGTAGTTGGAGGTGGGTTAATGGCGTTTTCATATTTTATTGGAGGCTTAATTCCTTTAATGCCAATAATAATTTTAAAACTCCCCCTCTCTGCGACAGTTAGTATTGGAGCTGCATTAACAGGTCTTTTTGTTTTGGGACTTTTCAAAGCACATATCGTAAAAGTTAATCCATTAAAGTCAGCAATTGAGATTTTAATTCTTGGTGGCGCTGCAACTCTAATGGGTCTTTTGGTTGGGAAATTTTTTAAAGTCTAATTAAAAGAGATAAATAAAACTATCGCTATTGAAATTCCAATTGAGACGATAGTGAATCCGATCGAAAGATTCTTGATCCAGTTATATTCTGTTTTTTTGTCCATTAATTATTTCAACAATTTCTTTTGATAATTTTTCCGGGTCGTGTCTTATAATCCCGCGTCTTAATGCGTCATTCTTGTCTGCTTTTATAATTACGTCTTTTATTAGATTTTTTCTTATTACGCTGTATTTAGAGTCCATCAAATCATCTTTTACTGGATTTTCACCAAAATCTTCATACCATGCCAGTGTCGCTTCTCTTGGCATTTTTGAGTTCATTAGGATGTAATCAATTATTCCAATCCCAAGATATTTTTCAAGGTTTTCGATATGATCTTTTGCCGTATAGTTAGTGGTTTGTCCATATTTTGTCATAAGATTCATAACAAATATTTTTTTTGCCTTTGAATTTTTTATTACATCTGAAACGCCTGTCACTAATAGATTTGGAATTATGCTTGTATATAGATCGCCAGGACCGATTAAAATATAATCAGCTTTTTCGATTGCTTTTTTTGCGTCATCATTTAATTCTGCTTCTGGTTTTAAATAAGCTTTTACGATTCCAGATCTTTTCTTCATTTTTTCCAATACATCGATATGAGTTTCCCCTACAATAGTAGTTCCATCTTCAAGATCTACGCAGAGATTTGTGTTTTTTGTGAATGTTATTGGTACCACATTTCCTTTGATTCTTAATATTTTTCCGACTTCAGAAATTGCTTTTTTCATGCTCCCAGTATTTTTTTCTAGCGTAGAAAGAAAAATATTTCCAAAGCTGTGGCCTTTTAGTCCTCCTTCTTCAAACCTATAATTAAACATATCACGCATCAATTTAGAGGATTCGGAAAGAGCGACCAAACATTGCCTAATGTCGCCTGGAGGAAGAACGCCTAGTTCATCCCGAAGTTTTCCGCTAGATCCACCGCTATCCATCATAGTAACAATAGCTGTTAGTTTGAAGTTGTATTTTTTAAGACCTTCAAGCGCTACATAGCTTCCTGTTCCTCCCCCGATTGTTACAACTTTTGGTATTTTAGTCATATATTAAGCTTTTTAATTCCGATAAATCTTTAATTTTAATTATATCTGAATTTTCATACTCATTTTTTCTGTCAATTAAAATTAAATATGCCTCTGGATTTATTTTTTTTACTGATTCCAAAACATCAGGTTCATTATCAATGAAATAAATATTTAAATCTTGATATATTTCTAGTACTTCATTAATTTTGTCAATTTTATTTTTAAAGATGTGAATATCGTCTGTTTCGATTAGATCTGAGAGAAAGGAAATTTTTTGCTTTTGAAAACTTTCTTCGCCTTTTGAGAAAATTCCGATATCTCCAATCCTTCCTAAATCTTTAATGACTGAAGCGTCTTTATACACGTTTTTATTAAATAAATCAATATTCCAGAAGACTTTTTCTAAAGATGTGCGATTTATTTCCGGAAAAGTTTCAATAACTTTATCCAAAAAATTTGTGGGATTAAAATAGCCTATTTCAGTTTTTATTTCTGAATAAATATTCTTAATTTTATTCAAATCATTTTCATTCAGTTTAAAATTTTTCGTTAGCTCGTTATAAAAATCATCAAGAAAAGACTGAGGATCAAATATGGTTTCGTCTATATCAAAGAGGAGAATTTTACCTTTCATTTAATTGTTTCTTCGTTTAAATGAACTCCGAATACATTTGTTAGTGGAAAGACTTTAGAATTTTTTGAAAGTATGGTTCCTGGATTTAAAACAGAATTTACTCCAATTCTTGATTTGTCACCTATTATAGTACCAAGCTTGGTAAGTCCTGTTTCGATTTCTTCGCCTTCGTTTTTTATTTTTATGGTTGCTCCATCGAGTCTAAAATTTGCAGTGATTGCGCCAGCTGAAAAATTTACATCTCTACCAATTATACTGTCCCCTACGTAATTAAAATGAGCGATATGTGTATCGTTTAAGACAATTGAATTTTTTAATTCTACACTGTGTCCTATGTGCACATTATCACCTAGAATTACACTTTCTCTTATATAAGCGCCGTGAGCTATAAAGCAATTTTTTCCAATTATAGCAGGGCCTTTAATAAGTGCTCCTTCTTCAACAACTGTTCCCTCCCCCAAAGTAACACTCTGAGAGGAATTATTTTTAATAAAGCTTGAAATTTTAGAAAGAACTTCCCAGACGTTTTCCACTTCAAATAAATCCTTATATTCGAAGCTGGAAAAATCAAAAAATATACTAGGATTAAATGTACTTTTCATGGCTAAATTATAACATAAAAAAGGGTGTTATAATGGCAATATGCAGAAAGCTACGTTTGGAGGAGGATGTTTTTGGTGTACTGAAGCGATATTTCAAAGACTTAAAGGGGTTAAATCAGCTATACCGGGATACTCAGGAGGAGATTTGCCAAGCCCAACTTATGAAGAAGTTTCCGAGGGGGTGACTGGACACGCTGAGGCAGTCCAAATTGAATTCGATCCCAGCTTGATTCCTTATAGAAAACTTCTTGAAGTTTTTTTCTATACACATGATCCTACGACTCCAAATCAGCAGGGAAATGATATGGGTCCGCAGTATCGTTCTTCAGTTTTTTATCATTCTGCAGAGCAGAAGTCTCTTTCAGAAGAGTTTATTCAAGAGTTAACTGAGAGAAGAGTGTTTGATCGCCCAATAGTTACGGAGGTTGAGCCTTTTAAGAATTTTTATGAAGCAGATGATTATCATAAAAATTATTATGAAAAAAATAAGGACGCTATGTATTGCAATTATGTAATTGGGCCAAAAATTCACAAACTGATTGAAAAATATGGAAATGATATTAAAGATGACTATAAAGAAAATTAATGATAAAATATAGCTAGGAGGAATTATGGCAAAATCTAAAAGAAAAACATTAGGTCGTGGTCCATTTGCAAAAAGAAAAAGAGGAATAAGACGCGGAACTGGAAGATAATTATCCGAAAGTAAAAGCGAAAACTTCTACTCCCTCATCCTGGAATTCTAATCTAAGAGTGTGATTTTCTATTTCATTTAAATTTACTAAACCATAAAGCCTGTCAGAATTTACAGTAACGATTCCATTTTTAATATCAACTCCTGACTGATTTTCTGGAATAAGTTTTCCGTCAATATAAACTTTTATCTCTTTAGGTGTTTTGTTATTTGATCGCATCACCAGGAAAACCTTACTCGCATTAAAATTGTATTCAAGAGTAGAGTTTGGTGTGCTTGTAGAATGCTCATCTGACACATTCCATTTTCCTCCAAGCGAAAATTTATTTTTCGGAATATTTCTTTCTAAAATAAATGACTGCTCTCCGTTTGAGGATTTTCCATTTGGATGAAGATAATTCATGCGTAAGGATCCCAGGTAAGATTCGTGAGATAGCTCTGAGTATTTTATTTCCTGTTCTTTATTATTGATTTGATTTGAAACATCGTTTCCAGCATCCTTTAAGAGTTCTTGAATTATTTTTTCAGTATTGTCGTATTCTCCTTCACCAAAATGAAAGTATCTAATTTCTCCATTTTTATCTATTAAGTATTTTGCGGGCCAGTATTGATTGGAATAAACGTTCCAAGTGGAAAAATCATTATCCTGAACCACTGGATAAATTATTTCATAATCGGAAATTGCTTTTCTTAGATTGTTTACATTTTTTTCAAATTCAAATTCTGGAGAATGAACACCAATTATTACAAGTCCTTTGTCTTTATATTTTTCGTTCCAGTCTTTTAGAAATGGCAGAGTCCTAATACAATTTATACAAGTGTAAGTCCAAAAATCTACGAGAACAACTTTTCCGCGAAGACTTGAGATTTGAAGAGGTTTTGAGTTAATCCACTCTCCTCCAGGAATTATTTCAGGTGCAGGGCCATAATTTCCAAGAGTTGTAGATTGGCCGCTTGAATTTCCAGACTTATCTTTAAATATTTTACTAAGCGAATTTTTTACCGCAGAGTTTTCTTCGATTTTTGTTAACCCTGCTCCATAGGAAGGGAATTTATCTAAGATAAAAACTTGAAATCTTCTATCTATGTTAAAAAAGATTCCCATGGCGGTAAGAATCATTAGTATTCCAAACACCTTTTGAATTTTTGCAGTGTTTGGGAGGAGCCATGGAATTTTTTGAAGAAGACCTCGTCCCCCTATCATAATTGCAAGCATTGGAATAGCAGTTCCAAGGGCATAGGAAAGAGTTATGAAGAAAGCAGCAAAATTTACAGAGCTTGTTGCAGCAAGAGTAATAACGGACGCAATAATTGGACCCACGCAAGGTGTCCAAACTAGACCAAGGCTCAGCCCGATAAATACGCCACCATGAAAACCTTCATGGTTGCCAGACACAGCAAGCTTACCAGAAAGACGCGAGAATAATCTTTCCATAAAAACCTGAAATTTAGGAAGAATAAGACTTATTCCAAAAATTAAAATAATAATTATCGAAATACTTCTTAATGCGTCGGCTGATATTCCTGTTGTTTTAACTAATACCGAAAGGAAAAGTGTAAATAATGTAAAGCTTAGTGCAAATCCTACGACTATCCCCAAAGGTTTTCTTTTAGAGCCAAAGCTTCCCGATAAAACAATTGGAAGAATCGGAAGAATACACGGAGAAAGAATCGTTATTATTCCAGCTAAGAAAGCAAAAGCGATTAAAATTAACATACTATTTTATGTTGGCTAACAACTCTTCGATTTGTCCGCCATTCCATTTGGCTATTTCATTTCCGTTTGAATCGATTTGAACAAAGGTGTGCTGATAAGTAACGTTGTATTTTTTAGCCAATTCTTTTTCATCAGCATCAGTATCAGGGTCATTATAATTAACTCTAATAACCACTAAATCTTCAGGAATCTTGTCAATGTTTGAATTTATGTTCTGATCCGTCGGCCTACAAGTAGGACACCAAGATGCATAGAAGAAAAGAACTCTTCTTTTGTCGCTAGCATTTTCAAGATTTGATTTTGAATATTCAATGTATCCTGAATTAGAAGACTTATCCATCATAGCATCGTCTTTTTTTACAGCATCTTCATCTTTCATCATTTTTTCATCTTTGACCATTGCATCATCTATTGATGGACTGCTTTTTTGAGAATTAATAATAAGAAATCCTCCCAGACCGGCTATGGCTAATACGATTATTCCGGCTATTACTAACATTTTTTGATTCATTTTATTCACCTCCTTTTATAATTTCTTCTGACTATATATTCTTCCAATTATTTTTGCGAGTAGCATTGCGATTAATATATATACGAGCCATGGATCAAGGTCATGATTTAACTCTTGAACGGCAATAGCAATTCCTAAAAGAGCAACGCCAGTAAGGAATGCCAAATGTCCCGCTAGTAATTTGTGATATTTTTCTCTTTCGTCTCCGGATCTCTCTTTCCAGATAAATGAAGCAAAAATCCCTACAAAAAGTAACAATGAAATTACCAGCATGCTAAGTAATGGCGGAGGCATTAAAATTCCAAAAGGATTAAGACAAAATATTAGTATTAGTAATAGAGTTAGTGAAATTAATATTTCAGAAATAAAATAATTACTTTTCATATTTGAATATATCTTCGACATTTTTTTTAAAATATTTCGATATTTTTAGAGCTAAAAGGACTGAAGGCGTATAGTTTCCTTTTTCAATTGCTATAATTGTTTGCCTTGAGATGCCCACAGCTTTTCCCAGTTCCTCCTGAGTAATCTTTAACCTTGTTCTTTCTTCGAAAACCTTATTAGAAATTTTTTCATCCATAAACCTGCCATATCTAAATTAATTTAATTAGAATAAAATGTCAAGTAGGCTTTACATTACTTGAGGTCAGGAAAGGAGTCAATTTGTGGTTTAATTTTTAATGAATCTTCTGATTCATAGGTTATTAATAGCTTATCCTTTGAGTTGATAATTTGGTCAAGCGCTTTTTGATTTCTTTTACCATTTATATAAAACTGCAGAGAGAATTGTCCGTTACTGCAAAAGGTTTGCTTGGTTCCGGTTATAAGGCAATTTTCATCAAGTTCCATTGGTAAAGTTGCAAAAAGGTCTCTCCAGGTTATTCCATCTTTATTTACAATTACAACATTTGGATTTGAGGGTTCTATAAAAACATCGTCTGATAAATTGTGATACATGGATGCAGTGAAAACCCGAAATGTACCATTAGTATAAATTGCGAACAACGCTTTTTTCTCAACCGGAATTTCCGCGGACGGTTGGTTGTTTAAAATTTCGTTTTTCGTTTCATCGGAGTTAGATAGGATAAGTAAAAAGGCAAATCCAATGGAGAATGCTGCTATTAGGGAAATACCTATTTTCTTAAACATAATTAAATTGTATCAGAATATGATATTATGCACTTGCCTGCCGAATAGATGGCGAAGAAAAGAAAATCAATCAAAAGAATAAATAACTTTCTTTTTTCTAAAGCTCTTCTTCCTGTTTTGATTACATTTTTCCTAAGACTTCTTGTGGCGGTAGTTCTTGTTGGGTTTTTTGGTGGAATTGTAAAAACTTTAATTGGCCTGCAATTATTATTTGATCATAGTGTTGAGGAAGCAATGAGGGAACTACTCTTAAATGTAATAACACTTCTTGCAGTTGTTGAGGTAATAAGAACAGTGATGAGCTATCTGAGCGAAGGAAGAGTTAAGGTAACTTTTATTGTAGATACTGTTCTAATTGTAATGCTTAATGAGGTTATATCTCTGTGGTTTAAAGGCCCAACACTCACAAGCATAGGGATACTCGTAATAATAATAGTAATTCTTATTTTTGTAAGGCTTTTGGCAATCCGCTTTTCCCCGGATGGAGACTAATTTCTAATATATAGAGCAAGTTAGATCCACTTGTTTAGAAAATTGATCTGTGTTTAAATTTGTAGAGTGAAAAACAGGATACATTACGGACTACTTTATTTAGGATTATTACTTATTCTTATTCCAATATCAGTTTACATGCTGGCATCTTCTCAGGAGAAAGAACCTCAAAGCAAAAAAGTTCTTTCTGCGAGTGATTCTATGAAACCTACTTTAGTCCCAGAGAAAACAAAGGAGAGTGAGCTTAAAGAAATAACAGATCAATATATAGATTCTAAGGAGGGTAATTATTCAGTCGTTGTTAAAAATTTAAAAACGGGTGAGGAGTATAAGTATAATCCTAATAAAAAATATGACAGCGCAAGTCTTTATAAGCTTTGGGTAATGGGTGAAGTTTACCAAGAAATTAAAGATGACAAACTTAAAGAAGACGATATGCTAAGTGCCGAGGTCAGT
>CAYILI010000028.1:0-13101 GCA_964364105.1 uncultured Gammaproteobacteria bacterium
TACCATTGAGGAGACAGTTGAATACAGAATTAAAGGAGTTAATCAAATTCAGGTAAATCCTAAAACAAATCTGACATTTGCAAATGGACTCCGTTCTATTTTAAGACAAGATCCAAATGTTATATTTGTGGGAGAAATCCGAGACTCAGAAACAGCAGGAATTGCAGTAAACGCCGCGCTTACCGGACATTTGGTTCTTTCAACGGTTCACACAAATGATGCTGCTACAACTCTTCCCAGGCTTATAGATATGAAGATAGAGCCATTTTTAGTTGCATCTACTGTTAATGTAATCATAGCCCAAAGACTTGTTAGAAAAATCTGTGATGCGTGTAAATCTTCAATAGTTCTCTCTCGTAAAGATGCGCTTAAGGATATTCCGGGCAATGTAATTTCCAAGCACTTTGGCCCGCAGGATCAAATTAGGGTTTATGAAGGGAAAGGATGCAGGATTTGTCACGCGACAGGTTATACAGGAAGAATTGGAATTTTTGAAGTTATAGATATGTCAGAAAAAATTAGGGAATTAATTACCCAGAAAAGTGACTCAGATGAAATTGCCAGGCAAGCTATAGAAGAAGGGATGACAACTATGCTTGACGACGGAATGCAAAAGGTCGGGAAAGGAATGACCACGATTAAAGAAGTTCTTAGAGTTACAAAAGTTGAGTCAGGTTAAATATGGTAAAAGACGAAAAATTAAGGATAAAAAATAATGATAAACTAGCTCTTCTTGGAAATTTATCCACCATGATAACCGCTGGAATTCCAATTCTTGAGACAGTGGACTCTCTTCTTGAAGATTCAAAAGGAAATACTAAAAGAATTCTTACTGTAATGAGAGAGGATATGGTACAAGGCCAGCATGTTTATACATCTTTTGCAAAATTTCCCGAAGTTTTTGACAAAGTAACAGTAAATGTTCTGAAAGCTTCAGAAGAAGCAGGAACTTTGGATGTAACTCTTAAAGATTTAAAAACACAAATCCAGAAAGAAATGGAGTTTAACGATAAAGTTAAAGCTGCATTAATTTATCCAGTTGTAATAGTAGTAGTTTTTATGGGTGTTTTATTATTAATTTTAGTGGTCGTTATTCCAAAAATCTCAACAGTTTTTTCAAGACTAAATGTAAATCTTCCGCTGCCTACAAAAGTTCTTATTTTTACATCGAATCTTTTACTTGATTACACAATTGTAGTTTTGGGAGTAATTGCTGCGTTAGTAACTTCTTTCATATTTGTTTTTAAAGCTCAAAGAAGGAGAATTCTAAATGTTTTTTATGCAATTCCTATAATCAAAAACTTAGTTAAGGAAATTGATTTGGCGCGTTTTTCAAGGAGCATGTATCTTCTTCTAACATCAGGAATAACTATTACAAATGCTCTTGATCTTTCAGAAGAAGTTGTCCGGAGAAAAGATATTGCCGCTGCGATTAAATATGCGAATGAAACAGTACTAGGCGGAAAAAATCTTTCTCAGGGATTTAAGGATCAAAAGAAGTACTTTAACTCAATAATTATAAAAATAGTTGAAGCTGGAGAAAAAACTGGAACTCTGGATAAATCTATGCAGGACATTTCTGAACAGCAGGACTATAGAGTTACGAATAGTTTGAAAGCATTAACTACACTTCTTGAACCAGTAATGCTAGTCGTTGTCGGACTCTTAGTTGGAGGAGTTATGCTTTCAATTATAGCTCCTATTTATGGATTAATTGGGCAGGTTAGCGGAAGATAGTATGCTCAAATTTTTAAAAAGAAGAAAGTTAGATTCACAAAAAGGATTTAGTATGATTGAGGTGCTCATAGTCATCTTTGTCACTACGACTTTATTTGGAATCGTTGCTTTTAATTTAATTCGCGCACAAGGTTCATCTTCCGAGCAATCTAATCTAAATAATTTAGTATCAGATATTAGAGCGCAGCAAACAAAAGCCATGACGGGTTCAGCTGAAGGCAGGGCTAATTCAAGTAATTATGGAATATACTTTTTATCTGACAGATATACTTTATTTAACGGAAATTCGTATAACGCAGCTGACCCAACTAATTACACAATTGAACTTCCCGATGATATAGAAATTGTTAGTACAACTCTTCCGAGCAATACGCTTCTTTTTTCTATTTTAAGCGGGGAGATCGTAGGCTACACAGATACTTCTAGCAGCATTATCTTTAGATCTATTTCTACTAATGAACAGACAGTTATTACTTTAAATAGGTTAGGAGTAATAACGGGAATGAACTGATATGAAGTTTTCATTGTTTGATATTATTAAGGATTTTACTTCTCAAAGAGGACAATCATTAGTAGAACTTTTAATTGCGATTGGTCTTGCTACTCTAATTCTTCCTGCACTTCTAACAGGGCTTTCTGCGGGAAGAGGCGGAAGAGCACAGCAAGAACAAAGACTTGAGGCTTCCAGCTATTTAAGAGAGACTCAGGAGGCGGTGCGAAGTATTGCTCAAAGAGGTTGGGTTAATATTCAAACAAATGGAACATATCACCCAATTATTTCTAACGGTAAATTTGTTTTTTCTTCAGGTACACAAACAACTGATGGTTTCTTAGTAGGCGTAGTTGTTAGCGATACATATCGAGATAGTAGCGGAGCGATAGTCTCAACTGGCGGAGTAATAGATCCATCTACTAAGAAAGTTGTTTCAACTGTGTCATGGAACACTCCGTATATTTCTAGTGTAAATGCTACCTCTTATTACACAAGATATAAGAATGCCATAACAAGCGATACAACCTTGGCAAATTTTAATATTGGCGCTACTAATTCTGCCACAACGGGCATTGCAGTAACTAATACTTCAGGGGGTGAGATAACGCTTGGTGCAGGTGGAGGTGGAGGCGATTGGTGTGCGCCGTCCCTGACTCTGGGACAGCTTGACCTTCCCAAGAGTGGAGTAGCAAACGCTATTTCTGCTGTTGAGGGGCAGGCATATGTTGGTACAGGAGATAACGCATCAGGTGTATCTTTCGCAAATATTAACATTACTACTGATTATCCTCCAGTAGCGAGCATAGAAGGAACTTTTGACGGTTATAAAACAAATGCAGTTTTTGGAGAAGGTAATTATTTTTACTTAGCTTCAGATAATAACTCAAAAGAAGTTGGGATAGTAAATCTGACCACAACACCGTATACAGAAAGCGGGTATTTTAATCCACCTTTTAATCAGGATGGGAACGGTATATTTGTTGTAGGAAATGTTGGATATATGACTACGGGAAATATGTTTTATACCTTTGATTTATCAAGTAAAACCGGAAGCAGGCCACAGCTTGATAGCTTACTGGTAACTATTTTTGGACAAGCAAGAAAGATTTGGGTGCGAGGTAATTATGCATACGTAGCAGTAGATGGTTATGCATCAAAAGAGCTGTCAATAATCGACATAACGGATCCTCGAAATATATTTGAGATTGGCTACGCTGATGTAAACGGTGCAGGAGGAAAAGAAGTCCACGTAAATGAATCGGGAACCAGAGTATATTTGGCAACAAGTATGGACAGTACAAAACGTGAATTTTTTATTATTGATGTAACTAATAAAAACGGTAATCGTCCAATAATTGGAAGTTATGAAGCTAACGGAATGAGTCCCAAGGGTGTAAATGTGGTAACTGGCAATAGAGCAATTTTGGTTGGTACCAGTGCAGAAGAATATCAGGTAATAGATTTAACTAATGAATCAAGTCCCGTAAGATGTGGAGGAAAAAATATAGATTCTGGAATAAATGGTGTTGCATCTGTACTACAGACAAATGGTTATGCTTACTCATACATTATTACAGGAGATGCAGCCTCAGAGTTAAAGATTATTTTGGGGGGAGCGGGTGCCGGAGGTAATCACGCCTTGTCTGGTGTATACGAATCAAGAACGTTTGATGGCGGGGGAGAGGTTGCTTGGAATAGTTTTTTAGCTACTACTGCAGTGCCTCAGAGCACAACTCTACGATTTAGAGTTGCTATAAAAGATGCTATTAACAATAGTTGTTGGGGAGTAAGCTTTGCTGCAAATGACTTTGTCGGTAGTGACGGGCAACCTAGCTCATATTACCCGTCGACTGGAGGGCTATTAAGCTTTGATAATAATGGTTCTGGATACGAAAATCCTGGAAGATGCGCTAGATACCGAGCGTATTTAGATACGACGGATTCAACCCAGACACCTGTTATTTATGATGTGAATTTAAATTACTCGCCGTAATTGATATAGTTTATGAAAGTACTCAGAAGCAAAAAGGGATTTACCTTAGTCGAGCTGCTATTATATTTAGGAATTTTTAGTATTCTTCTGACTGTGACTCTTCAAATGTTTGGTTCTGTTTTCGAATTTCAATTGGAATCTCAAGCGGTGTCTTCAGTAGATGTTGACGGGAAATTTGTTATTAATAGATTCAATTATGATGTTAGTAAGGCTTCGTCAATAACTCTGCCAGCTACTCTTGGCGCAACTGGATCTGCGTTAACCATAGTAGTTAATAGCCAAAGTCTAACTTATTCGCTTAGTAATGGCGACATTAATTTAAATAATGCATCTACGGGAACAATTGATCAACTAAATAGTACAGAAACTACTGCTTCAAATCTCTCATTTACGAGACTTGAAGGGAGCGCGGGAAAAGATTTAATTCAAATGTCATTTACCTTAACTTCTGAAATAACCCAGAGAAAAGGAAAAGAAGTCAGGAGTTTTCAGACAACTGGAGGTTTACGATGATTGGGAGTCAAAAAGGCTATGCATGCCGGCAGGCGGGGCATGCTCTCATAACTTTACTTTTTTTTATGGTAATTTCACTTACTACCGTTACGGGTGTAACAATAGTGGTTTTAAATAACGCATCCGCAACAAGTGAAGCGGAGCAGGGGATAATCGCATATTATGCTGCTGAAACAGGTGCTGAAAATGCACTTCTTAGATTAGTTAGGGATCCGAATTACACTGGAGAAACGCTAAATATAGACGGAGGTTCTGTTGTAATACAAGTTAATAATGGTACTATAATTAGTACAGCTATTGTCCATAGATCAATTAGAAAAATTCAAGTAGTGACGACAAATACCAATAATCAAATCACTATTACATCATGGAAAGAGATAAACTAAAAAAAGATATTCCAAAGAAACCAGCGGGAATTTTTTATCTTGAGACAAATCGTGGATTTTTTTATGACCAGACTTTGCCTTCTCCGGTCGCCATAGAATTTCCTCCAGATATATTAAGTGATTTAGAAGTGGTAAGTAAGAAAAAGCTTGAATATGCAATCCAGGCGTTTGTTGGTGCCTATAAAGTGGTTCCGAAAAGTATAATCATTTTGCTTTCTCCAAATGTAACATTTGATAAAGATTTTGCTTTAGGAACAGTTCAGATCGATAAAAACATACAAGATTTTTTAGATCTTGTTCCATTCCAGGAATATATTAACAGGCAATCAAAATTTCCCGGAAAAATTAAAATAGTAGCTGCGAATAGAGATTTAACAGACGCCATAAAAGATTCATTTGTGAATGTAGGGTTTGCAGTTAGCGCTATAATTCCGCTTTCCTTTTGTTTGGAAACTCTCCCTCAGCTTAAAACTAATCTAGATTTAGCGCTTATTTTAGATAAAGCGCCTGAGCTTAGAGGATATAGTCTTACGTCTGAAATTATAGTTTCAGAAGAAGCGCAAAAGAAAAAAGATACTAAAGATAGTAAGAAGCTTTATGGGATGATAGGAATCTTAGCGATTCTTTTTTTAATATTGTTTTTTGTTATATATAAATTTGTATTAAGTCCAGCAAAACCTCCAGCTGTTGTTCCGACAACAATAACTAATGCACCAGTTCCTACAGTTTTTCAGGAACCGTCTGTTAGTCCCAGGGAAATAAATTCTACAACAAATTTGTCAACAGAAAGTGCTATTACGGGAAATTTACCTGAAGTTAATTGAAGCTAAAAAAATGCCCTATTGACAAGTCATTTTTTTTCGTTTAATGTAATTATATGACCATTAACTGCCCAAAGTTTTTAAAGAAAAATTCAGGATTTACACTAATTGAACTTTTAGTTGTTATCGGAATTTTAGCAATCCTCCTTTCAATCGTTTTAATCGCTATTAATCCAGCAAGACAATTCGGTCAAGCAAACAACACAAAAAGAAGAAGTGATGTAACTCAGATTCTTAATGCAATAGGAGCATATTCAGCTGATAAAAAAGGAGTTCTTCCAGTAGGAATTCCATTGACTACACCAGCTGAAATAGGAGATGGTGTTGGTCAGGCAAACATTTGTGCTGATCTACTTACGACCTACATTCCCGCTCTACCAAGAGATCCTCAGTTAACTGGAGGAGACATAACATCTTGCACAGGATATACCACTGGATACAATGTAGTTAAAGATGCTAATAATAGGGTAACTGTAAGCGCAATCAATCCAGAGAACGGCGAAACAATAACTATCTCTCGATAATCTTACCTTTATAAAATGGCTAAGAAAAAATCTCCTCGTCATGAAAAGAATGTTGCTGCACTAAATGGTTTTGTTTCATTTTTAGTATTAGTTCTAGCTTTTTCACTTCTTATGCTTTTTAATGAGTATAAAGTGACAATTTTTAACTCCGGGAATTTCAATCTATTTATGCTTCTATCGGTTAGCGGATTCGCGCTTCTTATTTCTCTTCTTTTTCTTATTAATAAAAAGTAATAAAGTCTTCTTTAAATTGTTTTAAAATTTGTTATCATATAGTATCTGTGTTTAAGATGCCTTCATTCTTAATAATTACTGCCTTAATTTCAATCATTTTTTTTGCTCTGATCGCAATTGACTTCTCGCCTTACTTAAGAGGTCCCGCTCCTTATCCACCTGACTGGAGATGGCCATATGAACCCACTAACACTCTATCTCGAATTTGGGGTCCTTTAGGGGTAATTGCGTTAATTATCTTAATATTCAAAAAAAAGGAAAATAAAACTTTAAAATCTAAGAATTACAAAACTATATCAATGTTTGTAATTCTCTCTTTCTTGCTTCAAATAAGTCTTCTTTATTTTAGTAGGTCAGGCGTTGAAGTATTAATTCATAGAACAATTAATCCTATGATAAGTGGATATTTTTCGGTTTCTACTCAGGTTTTTGATTTAGGAGGTTTCCTAAGAAATTTTAATCAAAGTCTTTATGATTATCCAATGTACGCAAAATTTCATCCTCCAGGAGGAATATTGTTTTATTATTTTTTGGAATTTATCTTAAGACCATTTGCTCATTTTTTTACAAATATACTAGCTGTTACTCCGTCTCATTCTGATGTTGCTCTTTTATGGAATGGCTTAAGGGAGTTTCAAAAATTCAATGCTTTGGTATCTGGATTTGTCGTAGCATTTATAGCGAGTCTATCAATAATCCCAATATATTTTTCTTCAAGAATACTGTACGAAGAAAAAGCAGCGATTAGAAGTAGTGCGCTATTTATTTTTGTACCAAGCGTTCTTTTATTTACACCTCTTATTGATGTTTTTATGCCGTTATTTACAGCTACATCTTTGTATTTTTATTTGAAAGGAAGTCAAACAAAAAATTATTTATATTTCTTTTTTGCCGGTTTAATTTTATTTCTTGGCGCCTTTTTTACATTAACCTTTATTCCCCTTCTATTTTTCTTTTCACTACTATTTTTTCTCAAATTCATTCAAGATAAAAAGGATTTAAAAATAGTTATAGAAAATTTTATTTCTTTTTCATCTGGTTTTTTGTTAATTCCATTTCTTTTATTTTTCGCAGGATTTAATTTTATAGACACAGTAAGAACAATTATGATTTATCATGAGGCAGCTCAATCGGGTAGAGAGCATCTAATTTGGTATTTTTATAATATCTATGACTTTATTATTTTCGCTGGAATTCCAGTTGGAATAATGTTTGCTTATCATATACTTGAGTCTTTAAAAACTTTTAGAAAAACAAAAAGTTTAAAAAAGATTGACTCTATTTTTCTGTCGTTTATTATTATGCTCCTTGTAGTTAATTTTAGTGGTACTGTGAGAGCTGAGACAGGTCGAATTTGGCTGCCTTTTGTGCCCCTTTTAATAATTGTTGTTGCAAATTTTGTTACAAATAAACTAAAATTTACAAGTCGGCAATTTACCCTGCTCCTCTTGCTGCAAGCCATTCAAGTTCTGATTTTTCAATCAGTTCTTGTAGCTGTTTGGTAGAAAAATGTATAAAAATAAAAAAATTTCTGTAATTTTTCCTGCATATAATGAAGAGGAAAATATCGCAAATGCAATTCTAGATTTTAGAAAATTAAAAATTATCGATGAAATTTTAGTAATTGATAATAATTCTAAAGATAAAACGAATAAAATTGCAAAAACTAAGAAAGCAAAAGTTATAAAAGAGACAAAACAAGGATATGGTTATGCCTTGAGGAGAGGTTTAAAAGAGGCGAAAGGGGACTTGATATTTCTTTGTGAGCCCGACGGAACCTTTTTAGCAAAAGACTTGCTAAAGTTTTTAAAACAGTCTGAAAAATATGATCTTGTAATAGGCACAAGAACAAACAAACAATATATTAGTAAAAATGCCAATATGAAAGGAGCCTTAAGATTAGGAAATGTAGTGCTCGCTAGGTTTATGCAGGCGCTCTATAGACCATCAGTCTCATTAACAGATTGCGGATGCACTTTTAGGGTAATTAAGAAAAAATCTTTAAAATTGATTTATCCTAAATTTAGCGTTGGCGGTTCATTTTTTCTTTCTGAATTTACTGTTTTATCTTTGAAAAACGGATTATCATTTAAAGAAATCCCGATTCATTATAGAGAAAGAGTCGGGGAGTCTAAAATTACAGGATCATTAAAAAAATCCATAATCGTCGGCTTACAGATGTTTAAAATAATAATAACTTATAGATTTAAAAAAATTGTATGAAGAAAGTTTTAGTGACTGGTGGAGCAGGTTTTATTGGGAGTAACCTGGTAGTTAAGTTAATTGAAAAAAAATATAAAGTTGCAATAATCGACGATTTTTCCGGGGGGAGTATTAAGAATTGTAATAAGAAATCTACGGTTTTTAAAATAGATATTAGAGATTTTAAAAAAACAGATAGCGTAATTTCTTCTTTCAAACCAGAAATCGTTTATCATCTCGCAGCAAATGCAGCAGAAAACAAAGCGCAATTTTCTCCAGTCGATATCACATCTAGAAATTTTGACGGGAGCATAAAAGTTTTAACAGCCTCTATTAGAAGTGGTGTAAGAAGATTTATTTTTACTTCAAGTATTGCAGTATATGGTTCTTTGCAAGCTCCATTTAAAGAAAAAGATAAGGCAATACCAGAAGATTTATATGGAGTTTCTAAATTAGCATTTGAAGAGTCTTTAAAGATTTTAAGTAAAGTGCATAAGTTTGAATATATGATAGCCCGTCCCCATAACGTCTATGGTCCCAGACAAAATATGACTGACCCTTATAGAAACGTAGTGACAATTTTTATGAATTCAATCTTACAAAATAAACCATATTATATTTACGGAAAGGGTAATCAGAGAAGATGTTTTTCCTATATAGATGATGTTGTAGAAGCGTTAGTGAAATGCAACTCATCAAAATTTTCTGGAATGACTTTTAATATCGGATCAGATAGTGATTACTCTGTTAAAGAGTTGTCAGATTTAATTCTTAAAATTACAAAATCTAATTTGAAGCCGATCTATATTTCAGAGAGGCCACAAGAGGTTAAGATTGCAATTAGCGATCACAAGTTAAGTAAAAAATATTTAAAATATAAAGATAAAACAACCCTACAGAAAGGGTTAACCAAAACTTGGGAATGGGTTCAAAGTGAGGGGCATAAAAAACCAAGGTTTAATGCTGTAGAGATTGACAGCCCGCTTTTACCTGAGAACTGGAGAGCAAATAAATGAATAAATTTACGAAAATAATTTTTATTTTCTTCATATACTTAATTACTTACTTTACCCTTTTTGCTTTTACTTATCCTACTCCAGATGGAGACAGTCTTAACTACCATATTCCGATTGCAAGCTCATATTTAAACGGAAATATATTAAATCCTGAAGAAATTGATGGTATTCCTTTTATGAAATATTCTCCGGGAGCCTCTGAGGGTATTCTTGCTGCTTTGATTTTCTTAAAGATTCCAATTCAACTTTTTAATGTTTTTGGTGTTTTATTTTTATTCATAGTTTGCTTTTTTCTTGCTAAGAGAATGAATTTAAAAAATGATCTGTCAATTGTTTTTGCAATTGTCATTACAACACTTCCCATCATGCTTAGATGGATTAATATGCAGGTAATTGACATTTGGCTTGCAGGTTTTTTCACTCTTACTCTCTTTCTGCTAGAAAGCTTAAGAAAGAAAAATAGCCACTATTTGATGCTTGGCGCTTCGGCAGGTATGCTGATTGGGAGTAAGTTTAGCGGACCATTATATTTTTTAGTTTTACTTATATTCTACTTAAAGAAAATATTAAAGAATTTTAATTTAAAATTGTTCGTTTTATTCTTAATCCCCTTTAGTCTAATTGGTTTAACTTGGTATTTGAGAAATATGTTTTATACAGGAAATCCAATATATCCTGCATCTTTTTTATTTTTTCCAAAATCTGGTTTTGAAATTTTAAGTACTCAAGTATGGGAAGTTTCTTTTACATCAATAAGTGGATTGAAAAGTTTTATCAACGCTGGTTTTAGTGAATATAGTCTATGGTTTTTTTCAATTTTTATTTCTTTATTCGTTTTATTTAAAAGTTATAGAAAAAAGAAATTGTACAGGATTACTGAACTAATTTTAATCGGTATTTCAAATTTTATAATATTTTTATTTTTACCAAGCGACAATTATTTTCATATATTTGTTTCGGTTTATAGATATACACTTCCTGTTTATATTCCTATTATTCTCGCTATTTTTTTATATGCCAAAGAAAAAGGAAAACAAGAATATCTTTACCTGTTTACTTATGTAAGTTTATTAATTTCACCAATCTACGAATATCATCCAAAAGTAATTCTTATAGTTTTACCAATTGCTTTAGTAATTTATTTTAAGATTCCTGACAGCGAAATCAAAAATACGTTAAAATAAATAAGTGTTCTACCTCTTAATCTTTATTCTGGAATTCATCTTTTTATTCTTTCTATCAAAATTATTAATTAGATCGATTTCTACAATTTTCCTAAAAGTTGCCAGAAGAGAAAATTTAGCAATTAAACTTTTTCACTTATTTCTTCTACCGGGTGTAATAGTTCATGAATTAGCGCATTTAATAGTCGCAGAATCGATCCTAGTAAGGACCGGAGGGCTTAGTTTTACTCCTGAGCCAGATGAAGACAAGATAGTAATGGGTAGTGTGGGAATAGAAGAAACTGATCCTATAAGACGGGCAATAATCGGTTTTGCTCCTGTATTTGTAGGAATTTTAATAATTTCTTTTTTTGTTTTTTATTTTTTCTCGGATAATTCTCCTTTAGGTTTTCCATGGAATTATGCGCTTGTTTTTTTCGCTGTGTTTCAAATAGGAAATACCATGTTCTCTAGCTCTAAAGATTTAGAAGGATCAGCATTTCTTTTAATTGTAATTGTTACTGTATTTGCAGTCTGTTATTTCTTGGGAGTGAGAATCCCTGATTCGATTATTTCTTATTTTAGCTCTCAGGAATTTACAGGAATTGTGAAGAAGGGTATTTGGGTATTATTTTTCCCAATCGCGATTGATCTAGTCATAATTCTTCTCGGAAAATTCTTCCTCAAGAAGCATTAATTTTTTCTACTAAAATTAACACCTAATTTACCATAAGGAGTAATGTAAAAAGATGAAACTTGCCATCCTGGGGTAATATTATCATTTATTACGTTCGTTATCTCTCTGTTCATATCTCCTACATACTCATCAATTTTGCCTTTAAAGTCTTTTACTTTAAATGGTAACTTAATATCGTGTTTGGATATTTGTATTACGCCTGACCCGTTGTTTTTCAGGTAGACCAATAGTTTGGCGCTGCCTACAAGAGTGCTAATAGGGATTGTCAGTAGAAATTGATCCCCAATTTTTTTAACAGTTGCGTTTTCAATTCTTGCGCCGTTAGGTAAAGGAAGAGTTTTAAGACACTCAGTTAATAAAGGCGGGGTTATTTCATAATTAGCAATAGTCCTAGTGGCTAGTTTTAATTTTTTGTTTATTGCTTCAAATAAATCTTTGGGTTTAGTTTCAGATTCAGCTTGAGTAGGGATTGGTGGAGTTACCGGTCTAGAAGTTGGTGTAACAACCGGCAATGATCCAATAGCTGGAGGAATAGTTGGGCCGCTATAGATCTCGTGAGGTGCTACAGTGGCAACATTTCTTTGTGTCGCTTCAAGAGGTTTTCTTGCTACAAATGGTACTGAAATTAATGGCATGAAATCTAGATTAGAAGCCGATGAGGTTTCGTTTCCTGTTTGTGGGGGAATTGTCGGCTCAGGACTTGGGCTTGGAGTAGGTTCTGGTGTTGGAGTAAGTGCAGGCTCCAGTGTTGGTTCTAATGTCGGCTCTACTGTAGGCAATGGTGTAATTATTGGTTCCAGTGTAGGTTCGGGAGTAGGAGCAGGTGTAACTTCCGGAGTCGGAATTGGCGTAGGTTTAGGTGTAGGAGTTGGTGTAGCATCTGGTGTGGGTTTTGGTGTTGGAGCAGGTTCAATAGGAGGTGTTGGTTCTACCGGTAATTCTCCAGGTAGAATTTTTGTAACTGTACTAGATGTTGTTCCCATTTTTATCTCTTTAAGAGGATTTCCATCTCCTAAAATTGTTGCTTTTATACTTGCGCCGCCATTTTTAAATTTAGCCGCTTCCATCCGGTTTACTCTGAATATTTTTCTTCTTTCAGTATGTACTTCTGACTGAAGACTTCCTTCAGGATATTTTCTTAGTTCTTCCTGGTCAATTGCTATCCGGGCTACATCACCGTAAGTCAGTCCATCATGACGTCCTGGAATAAGTTTTTTAGAATCCGGATCCAGTCTTACAATTCCTTCTCTAGTTTCTGGAAGCCAAACCCTATCGCTATTTATCTCCAGAAATATTCCGTTGGCAGATTTTGGAATTCTAAA
>CAYILI010000029.1:0-12745 GCA_964364105.1 uncultured Gammaproteobacteria bacterium
TTTTCGAGTCTTGAAAAAAGCAGATCCTTTTGGTTTTTACTAATTATCTCCGTAGTCTTCTTTTTTCTCCGTTGGCCAAGTCTTTTTGAACCCTATTGGTATGGTGATGAGGGCATCTATCAGGCAGTAGGAATGTTAATTAATAATGGTCAATCGCTTTATTCAGGTGCATGGGACAACAAACCTCCGCTTCTTTATGTCCTATATGCTCTTTTTAATTCAGATCAATTTGCGCTAAGAACTCTATCCTTATTTTTTGGAATTTTTTCTGTTTGGGCTTTTTATTTTGTTGTAAAAAGATTACTTCCAAAATCTAAATACGCGGCGACCATTTCAACTTCTCTTTATGCATTTGCTTTCGGGACAAGACTTATTGAGGGAAATATTGCTAATGCCGAAAACTTTATGCTTTTCCCAATTTTAGTTTCTGCGTACATAATTGTATCCGGAGATTACATTAAAAAGACCTGGCATTTTAGATTTCATTTACTATCTGGTTTCTTCATGAGCCTTGCTTTCTTAACAAAAATTGTAGCAGTCTTTGATTATATGGCTCTACTGTTTTTTATATTAATTGATCATGAAAAAGATCTAAAGGATAAATTTGGCAATAGAGCTCTTCCTTTTATAGCGGGCTTTACTCTTCCGGTAGTATCAATATTGGGTTATTTTTCCCTGACAAATAATTTTAAAGATGCCATAAACGGTTTTCTTTTTAGCAATGTTGGATACGTTGAATATGGAAATGAATTTATAATTCCTCAGGGGCTTTTATATATTAAAGCAGGTTTTTTATTAGGTTTTTTAGGATTTGTTTTTTGGAAAAGAAAAAAGATTCCAAGAAATGTTCTGTTTGCGACTATCTGGTTTGCGTTTTCTCTTTTCAGCGCATTCTTCGCACAACGCCCATACACTCACTACCTAATAATGCTTCTCCCAAGCTTCTGCTTAATGGTGGGTACTATTATAGAAGAGAAGAGAGCAAGAATCTTATTAATAATATTTTTAGTTGTCGGTTACTTAGCAATAATTAATACTTTCAATTTAAAAGGTAAAATAATCCAGCATTACACAAATCTAATTGCATTTTGTAGCGATAAAAAAGATGTGTCTTCTTACCAGGCTTTTTTTGATGGAAACACTCCAAGAGATTATGATCTTGCTAGATACATCAAAACACATACGACTAAAGATGAGTCAATCTTTCTTTGGGGAAATAATGCACAAGTTTATAAACTTGCAGAAAAAACTCCAATCATGCGCTATACTGTCGCATATCACATTACTAACTATCCGACTGGATTATCTGAAATGGAAAACGCCATACGAACAAAAAAACCAAAGCTTATTATTATAATGCCGAATGTTCCGCAGTTTCCAATGAAGCTTGTTAATTATGAAGAAAAAATAGACATAAGAGGAGTAAAAATTTATGAAAAAGTATTTTAATTCTTTAAAAAAAGATCGCCTAATTTTTAGATTATATATCACTACATCTATTTTAATTGCCATTACAGCTTCCTATAGTTTATTTAATTTAAGTAAGCTTCCCCCTCTAATTCCTGTCTTCAATCAAATGCCTTGGGGAGAGGAAAGATTAAGTTCTACTTTTGGAATTTTTATTCCGTCAATTATCACCTCCACAATATTTTTCATAAATATAATCTTATCTGCGGTGAGCTATAGCACATCCCCTCTCATCTCAAGACTTATTGCAATTACGAGTTTCTTAACAGCACTTTTAACTTTTCTTTTTATTGTTCGTACCATCCAACTTATTATATAAATGGAAAATGTTTTAAACAATTTAATCTTCTTGCCTTTTTTAGTCGCATTCCTGTCTACTACCATTATCACTCCCATATCAATTTTATTTCTAAAAAAATTAAAAATAATCGATGACCCAAAAGTAAGAAAGCACCCAGCTATCATTCACAAAAAACCAATTCCCAGAGGCGGCGGGATTCCTCTCTTCATAGGAGTTCTAATTACTGGAATTGTTTTTCTGCCAATTAATCAAATAACAATTGCGATTTATTTTGCAGCATATATTTCGCTTTTAGTCGGCGTCCTGGACGACAAATTTGATATTTCTCCATATGTAAGATTCATAGTTAATATTATTTGCGCGGTGATAGTGGTCGCTGCCGGAGTAAGTGTGAATTTTATAACAAATCCACTCGGCGGAATTCTTTACTTAAATGAAATTAGACTTCCGATCGAATTTTTGGGAATTGGAATGGTCATTACACTCTCTCATATTGTTGCAGTTCTTTGGATTGTTTGGGTCATGAATATGCTTAATTGGAGCAAAGGCGTTGACGGACAAATGCCGGGAATTGTTGCAATCTCTGCTATCTTTATTGGAATTCTTAGCTTAAGATTTGGAACTGGAGACAGCTTAACTCAAACCACAACCTCACTTTCTTTCATCATTTCTGGAGCAGCAATCGGATTTTTAATCTATAATTTTCATCCTGCAAAAATTTTTCCAGGGTACGGCGCCACAGCTATTTACCTCCTACTGGCTGTAGCCTCTATCCTTTCAAGCGCCAAACTTGCGACGGCAATTCTAGTTATGGGAGTTCCTCTTGCTGACGGCGCATTTACAATTGGAAGAAGAATCCTAACAGGCCATTCTCCTTTCTGGCATGACAAGAAACATTTACATCATCTTTTGCTCTCCTCAGGTCTTGGGCAAAGACGAATCGCGTTGTTTTACTGGCTAATTTCTGCTATATTTGGTTCACTTTCCCTTGTGCTTTCAAGCCGTGGCAAAATTTTTGCCATAATAATGCTTGTAATTATCGTAGGAGGAACTTTGCTATTTTTAAATTACTTAATTAGAAAGAAAAATGGGACGCAAAGCATATAACATCTTAAGACTACTTAGGCCTCGTCAATGGGTTAAAAACTTTGCAATTTTTGCCGCCGTTACTTTTACCGGAGAACTATTTAATCCCGTCGCAGTATTTCCTGTAATAGTTGGATTTTTAACTTTCTGTGCTGTTTCATCTGCAACTTATATTATCAACGATATCTTCGATATTAAAAACGATAAAATGCATCCCTTTAAAAAGTTCAGGCCCCTTGCACACGGAGATGTTGATGTAAAACTTGCAGGAGCTTTAGCAGCTTTTCTTATAGTTTCCTCTCTGTTTCTAGCAATTATGGTGAATCCAACTTTCTTCCTGTTTATAATAGTATATCTTCTTCTCCAGATTCTTTACTCAAGTGTTCTAAAGACAATTACCGTTATAGATATTCTCGCAATTGCCGCAGGATATATCCTTAGAGTTTTGGGAGGAGAATTTGCAAGCGGGTATCATATTTCAGTTTGGCTTCTTTTAACTACAATTTCTATCTCACTATTCTTAGCTATTGGAAAAAGAAGATCAGAGCTTACTCTTCTTGCCGCAAGTAAAATTGACAATTTATCAGCTACCAGAAAAACTCTTTCTCATTACTCAGAGAGATTACTCGACGTTTATGCATCTATTTTTGCGACCAGCACATTTATCGCATATTCTTTATTTACATTCCTGGAAAATCCGGAAGGAATTCATATTCCAATTTTTGGAGTATTTTTAGAAGATATTTTGCCAACCTTTTTCCAAAGAAAATGGCTAATGCTTACAATTATCCCAGTCGTTTATGGGCTTATGCGCTATCTTCAGGATATTTATGAAAAACACGAAGGGGAAAGTCCTGAAAAAGTTTTATTCTCAGACAAACCACTCTTAATTACAGTTAGTATTTGGACCTTAATGGTAATTTTCATAATATACTTTATTGGCACTTAATCCTTTGAGGCATACGTGGCGCTAATCCATCCAGTTTTTCCGTTTTTAAGTTTTATCTCATACCACCCTGTATTTTCTCCTATTAAATCCACCTTATCTCCCGGTAATAATTTACCAACCAAACTTGACCCAACAGAATTTTCTGATCTAACATTTAATTCTCCAGTTGGTGTGTCTAAGATTGTCACTTGAGGAGTTGTAACTGCTGATGCGCTCGCTCGCTGCTCTACTTCTTTTGCATCCAGTTTTATTCCAAGATTCATGGTTACCTCTAGTCTCTCTCCAAGTACCCCTTTAACTTTTATAACTTTTTCTTTATATCCGTCTTTAAGAAGTTTTATTTCATGATCTGATGCCGTTAAATTTATTAAATATGGAGTTTCCCCTACCGGATTACTATCTAAAATTACCCGAGCCTTACCAGGAAATGATACCACCATAAGCTCTGCTATATTCTCATCGTCAATTGGAGAAAGAGTAATAATAGTGCTACTAGATGCAGAAACCTCCTTATCATATGTCCGGTCAACCACTGTTAGAACTCCTTTATAAAGAGTTATTTTTTGTTCAAAATTTTTATAACCCGCTTCAGTCGGCACCAATTTAATAGCATATTCCCCCACTCTTAAAAGATCTTTTAATTCACAAAGACAAAGCGGAGTTTTGCCGGCGTATTCTCCATCTAGAAATACTTGGCTTTCAGGAACTGATGTTACCTGAAGTGCGCCCTTCCCAGCATCTCTATTTATAACTAAAACTATTAGAAGGAAAAGAATTGTGAGGATAAGAAGAGGGGTCGTAAAAAGAATTAACTTTCGCATATAGAAATTAAATATAACACAGCACAGGTTGATAGAAAAGTGAAATCGATTATTGACTTATACTTTTCTCTAACTATAATGTTTTTATTGCCCACTATATGGCGAAAAAAATATCTACCTCTTTATTCGTCAAAAAACTTGAAAATAAATGGAATGAAAATAAGTTTGTTTGTGTAGGCCTTGACCCCGTAAAAGAAAAGCTTCCGGCTAGTATTACAAAGAAATATAAAACAATCGACGAGCAATTCTTTCAATTTAATAAAGCGATTATTGATTCAACTTTTGATTTAGTAGCGGCATACAAACCTCAAATTGCCCACTACGAAGAGCAAGGACATTTTGGTTGGAAAGCATTAGAAAAAACTATTAATTATCTTCATAAAAAACATCCAGAAGCACCAACTATTATCGATGCGAAGAGAGCAGATATTGGAAGCACTAATGATTCATATGCAAAAGCATTTTTTGATAAATTAGGTTTTGATGCCATAACTGTAAATCCATACTTTGGTAAAGAAGCGCTAAAAAGCTTTCTGGATTATAAAGATCATGGAATAATAATTTTAGTAAGAACTTCAAATCCAGGAGCAGGAGAATTTCAGGATATTAAAAACAAGAATGGTGAGCCACTTTATATAACTGTTGCAAAAAATATTGCAAAAAGTTGGAATACTAACGGGAACTGCTGTATTGTAGTCGGCGCCACGTATCCTAAAGAGTTAGCGCAAATTAGAAAAATAATGGGCGATATGACAATTCTTATTCCTGGAATTGGAGCACAAGGCGGAGACGTAAAGGCTACTGTGAAAGCCGGGAAAAACTCTAAAAACCAAGGTATGATAATTCACTCTTCCCGTGCTATTATATTTGCAAGTTCAGGCACTGATTTTGCTGATGTAGCAAGAAAAAAGACAATTGAGTTAAATAACGAAATTATTAAATATTTATGAAAAGAGAAGAAAAAGTTAAAAAGATTCTAGCCAAAGCAAATGCCGTTTTAACAGATGGACACTTCGTTTACGTCTCTGCAAAACATGGAGATAAATATATTAATAAAGATGCCATTTATCCTCATACAAAATTAGTTAGGGAACTCGCAAAAATGTGGGCTGACGATTTCAAGAGAGCAGGAGTAGAGGTGGTAGTAGGACCTGCGATGGGTGGGGTAATTCTTTCTCATGACGCTGCGGATGAACTTTCAAAACTTCTTAAAAAAGATATTCCTGGAGTTTATGCAGAAAAAGATGGAGAAGGTGGATTCACTTTCACAAGAGGATACGACGCATTTGTAAAAGGGAAAAAAGTTTTAGTGGTTGAAGATATCTTAACAACTGGTGGAAGTGTGAAAAAAGTAATCCAAATGACTAAAAAAGCTGGCGGAAAAGTTGTGGGACTTGGAGTAATCGCAAATAGAGGAAATGTAAAAGCTAAAGACGTAGGAGTTAAAAAAATAAATGCATTAATAAATTTAGAATTTAACGCAATGGAACCAAAGAATTGCATACTTTGTAAAAATAAAGTCCCAGTGAATACAAATGTGGGTAAAGGCAAACTCTTCCTCGCCGGTAAAAAAATCGTCTAGTAGTCCATGCCGCCTGGCATAGGAGGAGCTGGTGGAGTTTTTTCAGGTAAATCCGTAACTAAAGCTTCTGTAGTAAGAATCATCGTTCCTACAGAAATTGCATTCTGAACTGCAGACCTAACAACTTTAAGTGGATCTACTATTCCTGCTTTTAGCATATCAATTGGCTTTGCTGTTTCTACAGTTTCAATTTTTAGAACATCAAATCCTTGTCCAGTTGCTGCTCCAGCACGAGCCTTTGCGATTAATTGACCTGCATCAAATCCTGCATTTTCCATAAGCTTTTTAAATGGAGCTTCAAGCGCATTTTTTACAATTTCATATCCTGCTGCTTCGTCGCGTGATGCAGTAGGGTCTACTTTCATTCTTGCTGCAATATCTAGAAGAGTAATTGATCCTCCAGGAACAATTCCTTCTTCTAAGGCGGCTTTTGTAGCTGCAACTGCGTCATTTACTCTTTCTTTTCGATCTTTAAGCTCTACCTCTGTAGCTGCCCCTACATTTATAACTGCTACTCCTCCAGTTAACTTTGCTAATCTTTCCGCAAGTTTTTCTTTATCAAATTCTGAAGTTGTTTTTTCAATTGCATGTCTAATCTGAGCGACTCTTGCGTCAAGAGCTTTCTTTGCGCCTTTTCCCCCAATTATTCTTGTGTTTTCTTTATCTGCCCAAACTTTATCAGCTCTTCCGCACATCTCAACAGTCACATTTTCAAATTTCATTCCTGTGTCTTCTGATATAACAATGCCTCCTGTTAAAATTGCTATATCTTCTAACATTTCTTTTCTTCTATCTCCAAAACCTGGAGCTTTTATAGCGATTGTTGAGAATGTTCCCTTAAGTTTATTTACGACTAGAAGAGCTAGCGCTTCTCCCTCGATTTCGTCAGCAATGATTACCAAGTTTTTAGTTACTTTTACTAAATTTTCTAAAAATGGTACGAATTCCTGGAGACTTGAAATCTTTTTATCAGTGATAAGAATGTATGGATCATCAATTTCTGCCGTCATTTTATCTCCATCAGTCACGAAATATGCTGAAGCATAACCTTTATCAAATTCCATTCCTTCTTTATATTCGATTTCTGTAGATAATCCTCTTCCCTCCTCAACTGTTACTACTCCGTCTTTTCCAGTTTTTTCTAGTGCTTCTGCGATAAGAGCTCCTAATTCTGGGTCTCCAGCTGAAATAGTCGCAACATTTGCGATGTCTCCTGGCTTTATAGCTTTTGCCATTTTTTTAAGCTCTACTACGGCAAAGTCACCTGCTTTTTCTAATCCTCTTCGCATAATCATTGGATTACTTCCAGCTGTAATTCTTAAAATTCCTTCGTCTACTATAGATCTAGCTAAAATAGTAGAAGTCGTAGTTCCATCTCCTGCAATATCGGCTGTTTTTGAGGCTGCTTCTTTAACGAGCTGTGCGCCCATATTTTCAAATGGATTCTCGAGCTCAATTTCCTTTGCAACACTTACTCCGTCATGAATGACACTTGGTGCTCCCCATTTTTTATCAAGGGCGACATTTCTTCCTTTTGGTCCAAGAGTTGTAGCCACAGCATCAGCTAGCTGGTCTACTCCTCTTTTTAGTAATTCTCGTGCTTCTGCACCGTATTTAATTTGCTTTGCCATATTATTCCTTTTCTCGTGTCATCCTGAATTTATTTCAGGATCTTTTACCCGGATTCCGAAACAAGTTCGGAATGACACTGAATCATATTATTCAATAACTGCCATTATATCTGACTGTTTTACCATCATCCAATCTTGCCCGTTCACCTTAATCTCATCTCCGCCCCATTTTTTATACATGACTTTTTGTCCTACCTTTACAATGATAGAATTTTTAACAATCTCCCCATCATCTATTACTCCATTTCCAACTGCCATGATTTCTCCCACTTGTGGTTTTTCGCGAGCGTTATCCGGAAGAAGAATTCCTGATGTTGTTTTTGATTCCGCTTCAAGCGGCTTAATTAGGATATTGTCGAAAAGCGGCTGTATATTTAATTTATTTTTCATAATCACTCTATGGTATAGTCTGCCATTTTACAAAACCAAACCTAAAACGTCAAGTGCCCAAATCTTTTTCAAGGCTATCGGGGTTTACCCTGGGGCACGAAGGGTTGACACATAATTCTCTCTTGATATACGATTAAGTTACATTGCCAAGCATAGGTCTAAGCAAACCAACTTTTACTAAAAAGAAGCTCCTTTTATTAGGATTTTTATTGGTGGTTCTTTTAGTAATCCCGGTCACAGTATTTTTAGTTCAGCAGCAGCAAAATCTTAAGAGCCAAGCTAATCCTAATACCACTCTTTCTTTTGTGCCCCCTGATAAAACTGCAGCAGTTGGAGAAAAAATAGATTTTGATATTTGGATTTCTCCCGGAAATAACCAAGTTAATTTCGTAAAACTGGTAATAAAGTTTGATGCTACAAAGCTCTCAACCAAAAAGGAATATTTCGAATTAAATCCTGCATCTAATTTATCAATTATAGAAGGTCCTGTAATTGGAGCTGAGGGAGATGAGATATCGGTAATTATGTCTGTGGAAAATGATCCGACGAAAGTAATAAGAGCAGATACAAAAATAGGAACGATTAGTTTTGACGCACTAGAGATAGCTGATCCTCCAACTCAAATCTCATTTGATGATCAGAAAATTCAAATTCGCTCAATTAATGGAGCTAACCAGGACGCGTTTAACGAAAACGTATTCCTAAATGGAACTCCTGCAACTGTAACTATTCAAGGAGATGCAGATGTAACCCCTACTATTACTGGTGCCTTAACGCCAACCATTACTTCAGCTGCGACTCCTACTCTAACGCTCACCCCAACTTCTACCTCTTCTGGTGAAGGATCTACAGCCACTAATCAGGCTCCAGTCTGTGAAAGTTTAATTACAGACAGAAGCCCAGATGGCGCGTCTCCTCTTTCCATAACATTTACCGCTGCTGGGTCTGATACTGATGGAACTATAAGCAAAGTTACATTTAGCTTCGGGGACGGAACTGTAGAGGATGTAACTACGGGTGGTGGAATTGGCACAGACACAGTTAATGTCCAGAAATCATTTACATATAATAACGCTAATAGCTTTACAGCCTCAGCTCTTATGACTGATGACAGTGGATCGGTAAGTAGCGATAGTTCGTCTTGTGCAGTAACAGTAACAGTCTCTGATGGGGATGGAACAACCGTAGACAGCGGAGACGCGACAATTGCTCCAACTGGACCTACGCAAACTTTATTTGGAATCGGCGCACTTGGCGGAATACTATTCCTAATCGGCACCCTCCTCTTCCTAGCACTCTAGGGTTTGTCATTCCGAACTTGATTCGGAATCTCAGTTCTCTCTAGCCTCAATTGATATTGAAAGAATAATTCTATATAATTCATCCCTTATGGGGCTTGACAGAAAAACTTACACTGATCAAGAACCCACATCTGCTGTAGATAAGGTTCGGATTCTTGATGGATTAGACAAACTAAAATCAGATTTAGAAATCTCTGGCGGAAGAGCTGCTTTTGTAGTTCATCCTTTTTATAGACAACGGGATGTTGACCACGGGAACTTCAGCGAAGCCGAAACGCAAGCATATTATAGATATGAAGAAAATTTAAAAGTAGCTGTTAGCAAATATCGAAACCTTCAATTACCTCTAATTTTATTTGAGGAGGCAGAAAAAATGAAATCAATAGATAAACTGTTGGAAAAAATGGGAATAGAAAGTGGCAGAGTATTTATTGTACCAACAGAAACTGATAACTCTCATCCTCTAGGATACGAGTCTCATATACTTATTTATCATTTAAAAGCTTCCGGACTGCATAGAGCTGTTGTCCTGGGAAGCAATTTTTGGACTAGAGATCTAAAACAATGGGAAAATCCGTCTGATTTTTTCGATGGAAATAGTATTCCACCTATTGCAACGAAATACAAAATTGGTGGTTGCGTTGGCTCACTTATGAACCGATTAAATTCATCCGGTATTTATACAACTCATGGATTTGCAATTTTCCCTAATCCTGAAGATAGACTTCGTCATCCAAACAGTGCATTTTAAAAATTCTTTACTATTTCTCAATCATTGAGAAGAGGACTTCTTGGGGGATACTGACTTTTCCGGTTTCAGTCATTCTTTCTTTTCCTTTTTTCTGTTTTTCCAAAAGCATTTTCTTTCGAGTAACATCTCCTCCACCAACTACCTTACTACCATGCATCAAAACATCTTTTTTGTAAGCAGAAATTTCTTCGCGTGCAATTATAGTGCCGTTGATTATAGCTTGGATGACTTGCCTAAACTGCTGACGAGGAAGTTTTTCTTTTAATTTTTCTGCTTTTTCTCGAGCTACATATGGAGCTTCATCTCTATATGCATATTCACTTAAAACATCAACTGGAACATCATTAATTCTTATCTCAATATTTACAAGATCTGCGGGTCTATAATCTGAGATTTCATAGTCTATACTGGCATATCCAGATGTCGCAGATTTTAAATCTGAAGATAACCCACGAACTAACATAGAGTAAGGCATGTCATATTTTAAAATTGCGCTATTTTGAAAATATGTAACATCTAACATATTCCCTTTTCTTTGTTGGCAAATTGAAATTACACCCCCCACGAAACTACTCGGCACAAAAATAGTTAAATTCATATAAGGTTCAAGCATCTGGTCATTTTCTTTTTTTTCATAAAGAACTTGGGGAGAAGTTAAAAACAAATCTACATTTTCTTCTTCTTTTAATCTTTGGCGGACAATATCTGCGTGCAAAAGTCCCAAAAATCCTACACGAAATCCATTACCCAGGAAAGAAGAATATTCAGTGGCAATCGTAATCGACGTATCATTAAGCGCATACTTACTTAATCCTTCTTTTAGATTTACTAACTCATCTGTGGTTTTTGGATAAACCCCAAAGAAAACCATTGGCTGTGGCTTTTTATACCCCGGCAAAGGTACAATTTCAAACTTTTGACTTTTTACATTTAAATTTTGACTTATTATCGTATCTCCAACTTGCGTCTCATGGATATCTTTAATTCCAGTTACTATATATCCAATCTCCCCTGCGATTAATTCATTTCGCGGAGTCATTAAAGGCGTAAAGCATCCGATTTCTCCTGCATTGGTAGTTTTTTCACTTTGAAAAAAAGTAATTTTCCCATTCTTAGGAAGTGCACCATCCACTACCCTAACGTAAACTATCACTCCCCTATGCTCATCATATAAAGCATCAAATATTAAAGCTCTCAGCGGAGAATCTATTAAACCCTTAGGTGGTGGAATTTTTTCAACAACTGCTTTTAAAAGCTCTGGAACATTCTGTCCTGTTTTTGCAGAAATATAAATTATTTCTTCTTTTTTTATTCCAAAAATTTCCTCAAGTTCTTTTACGACTTCCTCTGTTTTTGAACTTTGAAGATCAATCTTATTAATAACTGGAATTATAGTTAACCCCTCTTTCTGTGCTGCAAAAAAATGCGCAACGGTTTGGGCCTGAACTCCTTGAGTCGCGTCAACCAATAAAATCGCTCCTTCACAAGCTGCTAAAGTGCGTGACACTTCATAAGAAAAATCTACGTGCCCTGGAGTATCAATTAAATTTAGGACATAGGGTTTAGCATCTAGCGTATAGTTCATTCTGACCGGAGCAAGTTTTATAGTTATTCCACGAGCCTTTTCAATTGGATTTGTGTCGAGATACTGCTCACCAATTTTACTTAGAGTCATAGTCCCAGTAAGCTCTAAGAACCTATCAGCTAGAGTCGATTTACCATGATCCACATGAGCGATAATTGCGAAATTCCTTATGTTTTTATTCATAAAAAATACTGATGCCCCGTAGATGAGACATTGTGACGCGAGGACGTAGCCCTCGGAAACAAAGAGCATTCTTCTGGGGCGAAATTCCTAATATTTGAAATCATAATTTTGCAAGTATAATTTGCCTGAAGATTAAAAGCAATTATTGACTAGCCTTCACGTCGATAATTTTTTCACTTTTATCTACTAATTCCTTATATCCACTTATTCTTCTAAACATATATAAAAACGTCTCTGCTTCTTTTACATTCAGAAGCCATGTTAAAAATAGGTAAATTGAAAGACCAGCAATACTTGAAATTCCAGTTAGAGCAATCAGATTTACAGTTTTTGTGGTATCGAAAACTAATTGGTCTAAAAGTTTTATAGGAATATAAAGCGCAAATCCCATAAATAAACTCGCTAAAAATATTTTTAATTGCGGAAACCAAAAATCTTTTAAATTAAATATTTTTATTCTTCTATTTAATAAGAAAAGAAGTATTGAGAGATTTATAAATCCTCCTATTGAAGTCGCAAACGCAATTCCCTCTACTCCAAACGGAATTATTTTAAATCTTCCATATGACTCAGATATGCTTACTAAATTCGTATTCCAATAAGCTACAAAAAGGAAACTTAACACAAGCATTATTACCGTAGAAAATGCCCCAACTATCAGTGGACTCTTAGTATCATGAAGTGCATAAAAAGCACGG
>CAYILI010000030.1:0-12633 GCA_964364105.1 uncultured Gammaproteobacteria bacterium
CAATCACTGGAAACGGGACATATAACCAATTTGATTTCTTTTCTTTCATGAATGGTGAAGTTCCTGGAATTTTTAATCAAATAGATGGGATATCATCTCATTCATATCCAAATCCTGGCTTTTCTCAGCCTCCAGACGTTTTAACATCAAGAAGTATCTCAAGCTACCAGTATGAATTAGCTGAAATCGCAAATTACTCCGATAAAAAATTGCCGGTTTTTATTACTGAAACAGGCTGGAGTCAGGATGCAGTATCTAAAGAATTAGCTAGCAAATATCTCGTTCAGGCATTTAATGAGGTATGGAATGACCCACAAGTTGTGGCTGTAACCCCATTTTTACTAAACGCAGGAGGAGGGCCATTTGAACAATTTTCATTAACCACTCCTGGTCATGAAAGGAATGAAGTCTTTAAAGAGCTGGAGTCTCTCCTTAAGACTTCAGGCTCACCTAAGCTTTCTCCTGTGAGAAAAGTTCTAGGAGATGAAAAAGCAGATATCCTTCCTGTTAAAAATTTTTCCCGATTCTCCCCAAACGAAATCGGTGAAGGAGCTAAGGCTATCGTGAAGCTTCTCTTTCTAGGATTTTAGTGTGCTATAATTTGTGAGACACTAGATGGATAGCGACAAAGAAAATATAAAGTTTGAAAGCTTAACCCACGGACTACTATCCCTTGACGAAGTTCTTCAAATGATCAAAGATTTCTTAGAAGAAAATCCTAAGAGCGAATATAGCCTAGTAATAGGAACTGATTCTCATGAAATTACAGGATCTGATCTAAAAAATAGAACAATTAAATTGGTGACAGCAGTTTTAATTCATAGACGCGGATTTGGAGGAAAATATTTCTGGAATAGAAAATCTGTTAATAATATTCACTCTTTAAGAGAAAAGATTTATGCTGAAACCATGACTTCTTTAGATTTTGCTTCAACTTTTGTGCCTCTTCTAAAAAAGAAATTGAATGGTCAGTCTCATAATTATAATCTTGAGATTCATATTGACGTTGGGGAACATGGAGACAGCCGGGATATGATAAAAGAAGTGGTGGGAATGGTAACCGGAAGCGGATTTGTTGCAAAGACAAAGCCTTATGCGTATGGAGCATCTTATGTCGCTGACAAACACACATAAAGCTCAAAATGTCATCCTGAATTTATTTCAGGAACTAGATTCTGAAACCAGTTCAGAATGACGAGGGAATTATATGAGGAAAACGAAAGCAACAAAACTTGAATGGGAGGAGGCAGCAGACGTTAAGAGAGATTTACGTAAAATCGTAAAAACGTTGGAGTTTGATCATGTTCAAATTTCCCGTATTTTTTGCTATAGAACCGAAGGAAGTAAAGCTAGAGCTTATGCGAGAACCTGGATGATGCCTAAAATTTTTCAGCACGCTTTAGATATTCAGCCCGCATATGTAATTGAAGTTTTATCAAAGTACTACGACAAATTAAGTGAAGATGAAAAATCAAAAGTCCTTATTCACGAGCTTTTGCATATTCCAAAAAACTTTTCAGGAGCACTACTTTCCCATAGAGGTGTAAATAGACACATAGGACATGATGCAAATGCACTATTTAAAAAATATAAACAACTGAAAGACGATTAAACGATTTGTCATCCTGAACTTGTTTCAGGATCCCGAAATAAATTCGGGATGACACAATAATTATGATTACTTTAATTCACGGCAATGATACACTTTCTTCCCGCAAATTTTTCTTAGATCAAAGAGATGCAGAGTCGCTTACCTTTGATGTAGAAAATATAAATCTCGTGGAGTTTGAACAATCTTTATCTGGATCGGGATTGTTTGGATCTTCAAAGAAGATTTTTATTGAAAATTTGTTCACCAGAAAATCTACAAAAAACACCGATTCAATTGGTAAATTATTAACCGCATATAAAGATGCAGAAGTTTTTTTCTGGGCAGATAAAGAAGTAGGCGTAAAAGCACTTTCTTCTTTTCCAAAAATAGAAAATAAAAGTTTTAAAATTCCTCAAAACATCTGGAATTTTTTGGATAACCTTAGACCTAATAGCTCTTCAAATGTTACTTCTTTTCATAGAACTCTAAAAGAAAGTGAGACTGAAATAATATTTGCAATGATAATCAGGCAGTTCAGGCTTATGCTTGGTTTGATTCAAAATTCAAATGAAAATATAGACGAAGTAAAAAGAATAGCACCATGGCAAAAAACTAAAATTCTAAGACAGGCGTCACTTTTTGGAGAGGAAAAACTTAAAACAATTTATAAAAAGCTTTATAAGATTGATAAATCTACTAAAACTGGAAAAACTAATTTAACTCTTACTCAGAATATTGACATTCTACTTCTTGAAATATAATATAATTTGATTATGACAATTGACCCTTCAATTTTTAAATCCTACGATATCAGGGGTACTTATCCAGACAAAATTAACGAAGACATCTCGCGTGAAATTGCTAAGGCAATTCATAAATTTTTCTCCGAAAAGCTAGATAAAAACGATTTCACAATTGTTTTAAGCCGCGACATGAGAGTCTCCTCCCCCACCATATTTGAAGCTGTAAAAGAGGTTTTACTTAGAAGAGGCGCAAATGTAATAGATCTAGGAATCTCTTCGACTCCTACTTTTTATTTCGCAGTTTCATATTACAAATATGACGCAGGAATTCAAATTACAGCCTCACATAATCCTAAGGAATATAACGGAATTAAATTTGTCATGAATACTCCCCAAGGTCTTCTAAAAATTGGTAAGCCAACTGGCATGGATGACATTAGAGACTTAGCTGTAAATGGAGTCCCGGACATTGAAATAAAAGAAGGAACTTTTACTAAAAAAGACGGTGTCTTAGAAGATGAAGTAAAAAATGCGATGAATATTTTTAAGAATCCTCAGATTAAGAAATTTAAGATCGTTGCAGATGCAGCAAATGCAGTCGGAGCTTTATATATCGACGCTCTTTCAAAAATTCTTCCAATTGAACTAGTTAGAATGAATTTTGAGCTGGATGGGACATTTCCAGTTCACCAGGCGGATCCAATGCAGCCTGAAAATTTAGTAGACATCCAAAAAAGAGTGGTAGAAGAAGGTGCAGATCTTGGACTTGCACCAGATGGAGACGGAGATAGGCTATTTATAATAAATGAAAAAGGCGAAGTTGTCCCCCCGCCCCAAATTATCGGAATGCTCTCCAAGGAGCTTCTTGAAGAATTTCCAGGATCTAAAGTGGTAGTTGATCAAAAATATTTTTTAACAGCTAAAAAAATTGTAGAAGAACACGGAGGAGAATTAGTTCTTTCAAAAACAGGACACGCCTATATAACTGAGACCATGACTAAAACAGGAGCCATTTTTGCAGGTGAAGCCTCAGCGCACTATTACTATAAAGCGACAGGAAATGCAGAATCCCAAGTTATGACAATAGTTGGAGTTCTAAAAGTTTTAACAGAGGAAAATAAACCAATCTCAGAAATCGCAGAAGAATTCAGGAGAAGTTACGAGTCCGGTGAATTTAATTATGAAGTCTCAAATGCGAAGGAAGTCATGAATTATCTGAAAAATAAATATAATGACGCCGAGCTTTCTGAAATGGACGGAATTGCCATAAATTACCCTGACTGGAGATTTAGCGCAAGATCATCAAATACAGAACCTCTACTTAGGGTAAATGTAGAAGGTGCTACGAGAGAATTGGTCGATCGAGAGACAGCTAAATTAAAAGAAGAAATAGAATCAATTGCAAAATAATATGAATCCGAAAGATCCATCAAATTTCAGACAATTTATAATCGATACTCCGTCCCAGTTTAAAGTAGGTATGGAGATCGCAAAGAATGCTAAGGTTGAGGGTAATTTTGAATCTCTTACGGTATCCGGAATGGGTGGATCTGCGCTTCCTGTTAATCTTCTTCAAGCATTTATAAACACTCCTTCTGCAGAGCCTTTTGATATTTATATAAATAGATATTACTCACTGCCAAATTATTCTAAAGAGAAAAGTTCCTTAAATTTCATTTCATCTTATTCAGGAACTACCGAAGAAGTAATCTCTTCACTTGAAGAAGTACACAGTCTTGGTTTACCTTTCGTCGGTTTTTCTAGCGGCGGAAACATAGAAGAATTATCTAAAAAATATGAAATGCCGCATGTTAAGCTTCCAATTCCCTACCCTAATTACCAGCCAAGAATGGGAACTGGGTATTTTTTTGGCGCAATGTATCAAGTGCTTGTTAATCAAGGACTTGTTCCGGATAAATCAGCTGAGATTATAGCTGAGGCTCAGAAATTTAATGATTTGATGAGTGCCTATGAACAAAAAGGGAAAGATTTAGCACAAAAATTAAAAGGGAAAACACCAGTTGTATATGCATCATCTGTTTTTTCTTCCACTGCTATGATCTGGAAAATAAAATTAAACGAAAATGCTAAAACTCCGGCATTTTATAATTTCTTTCCAGAACTCAATCACAATGAAATGGTGGGATTTACAAATCCACAGGCTGATTTTTTTATAATCATGCTTAAAGACCCACAAGATAATCCTAGAAACCTAAAAAGATATGAGGTTACAGCAAGACTCTTAAAAGATAAGGGAATTGACTCTGAAATTATTAACATGGACGGAGATAGTATTTTTTCAAAAATGTTTTCAACTATTACCTTAGCTGACTGGGTTTCCTATTACCTAGCTTTTGAATACAATCAGGACCCGACACCCGTAGTTATGGTTGAAAATCTGAAGAAAATTCTGGCCTCCTAACTAACCCTACTTAGCTTTGCACCCTTGGGGTGTAAAGCAAGAACTTTGAACCTCTTGTCAAACCACTGGAATACCCTCATAATATGTCTAATGCCTCAAAAAAGAGTAGTTTGGTTTAATCAGGTAGACAAGGAAGATATTCCTCTAGTAGGAGGGAAAGGCGCTAATCTGGGCGAGATGACTAAGGCGGGCTTTCCTGTTCCTAACGGTTTCATAGTAACTGCTCATGCTTTTTTCGAGTTTGTAAAAACGAATAATCTCGAAAAAAAAGTTAAAAATCTCCTGAATACTGTTAACTTTGACAATTCTCATTCTCTAAAACAAGTATCTGATCTCATTAAAAAAGAAATTTTGAACGGCGAAATGTCACCAGAGCTTATTAAGGAAATCTATTTGTCATATAAGGCTTTGGGTGGTCCTACAGAAGATGCGCTCGTCGCTGTCCGGTCTTCTGCAACTGCTGAGGACTTACCGAATGCTTCATTCGCAGGGCAGCAAGAAACTTATCTAAATATTAAAGGTGAATCTAACTTGATTATTAAAATAAAGGAATGCTGGGCTTCTCTTTACGAAGAGCGTGCAATTTTCTATAGACATGAGAACAAATTCGACGCTGTAAGGGTAGGAATCGCAGTTCCAGTCCAGAAGATGATTGAGTCTGAAAAATCTGGAGTAATGTTCACGATTAATCCAGTTGATAATGATAAATCTAAAATAATCATTGAAGCAGTTTACGGCCTCGGAGAAATGATAGTTCAGGGAATGGTAAAACCTGATCATTATGAGATTTCTAAAGCTACAAATAAAATAATTACTAAAGAAATTTCCTCTCAAGATAAGATGATGGTTAAATCAGGAGACGGAAATAAAATTACCAGAGTTCCACTTCTTAAAAAGAGACGCCAAAAAATTTCTGACCAAAACATAATCGATCTTTATAATCTAGGCAAAAAACTTGAAAAACATTACTATTTTCCACAAGACGTAGAATGGGCTATTCAGGGAGGTAATGTTTACTTAGTTCAGACAAGGCCAATTACTACCACAGAACCTAAAACTAAAGGACCATCGGATAAAGCTAGAACTGATTTCGGAACACTTATTTTAAAGGGAGATGGCGCGAGTCCTGGAATCATAACTGGACACGTTCGAATTTTAAAGAGCGCGTCAGAGATTAATTCTGTTATGCCTGGAGATATATTAGTAGCGCCTCAAACAAATCCGGATTATGTTCCTGCTATGAAAAAAGCGAGCGCAATTGTTACTGATCTTGGAGGACGCACTTCTCATGCAGCAATAGTTTCCAGAGAAATTGGAATTCCAGCAATAGTTGGAACTGAAAAAGCTACGAAAATGCTAAAAACCGGTGAAGTCATAACGGTAAATGGTGCAACTGGCGAAATATTTAAGGGCGGAGACATCTCCTTAAATGCTGTAATAAGCGATGACTATTCTGAAGAAGAAAATATTCCTACGGCGACTAAAGTCTATATGAACCTGGCGGAGCCAGATCTTGCAGCAAAGCAATCTCAACGGAAGGCAGACGGAGTAGGGCTTCTCAGGGCTGAATTTATGATGGCCGGGATTGGAACTCACCCTAAGAAAATGATAAGGGATGGAAAAAAGAACTTATTCGTAAAACAACTCGCAGATAATTTAGAAGAATTCTGTAAATCATTTAATCCAAGACCAGTAGTATATAGAGCATCTGATTTTAAAACAAATGAATACAGGAATTTAATTGGAGGAAAAGAATTTGAACCTGTTGAACCAAATCCAATGCTGGGGTACAGAGGCGCTTTTAGATATATTCATGATCCGAGAGTATTTCAGTTAGAGCTTGAAGCCATAAAATACGTAAGAGATAAAAAAGGATTCAAAAATCTTTGGCTAATGATTCCATTTGTGAGAACTCCAAAGGAGCTTATGGATGTTAAAAAAATTATTGCAGAATCAGGGCTTTCCCGCTCCCCTAGTTTTAAGCTTTGGATGATGGTCGAGATTCCAAGCAACGTAATTCTTTTAGATAAATTTATAGAACTTGGAATTGATGGAGTCTCAATAGGAACAAATGATTTAACTATGCTTATACTAGGCACAGATAGGGATAATAATGAGGTCGCACATGAATATAACGAAAGAGACGAGGCAGTTCTCTGGGCTCTTGAACACGTGATTAAGACTGCATCCAAATATAAAATCACCTCTTCGATATGCGGACAAGCAGCAAGCTATCCTGAGATTCTAGATATAGTAATTCGAAATGGCGGAACAAGTGTATCGGTAACTCCAGATTTGGTTACGCCTGTTAGAAAATTGATAGCAGAAAAAGAAGAGAAAATTTACGGAGCAAAATAATGGCAAAAATTACTAAAGTAGTAGGCAGGGAGATCCTTAACTCAAAAGGTTACCCAACTATTGAAGCTACAGTTTTTTTAGATAATGGGATTACTGCTTCAGCATCCTGCCCAACTGGAACTTCTGTTAGTAAGTACGAAGCAAAAGAAGTAAGAGACAATGATCCTAAAAGATTTGGTGGCTACGGAGAACTAAAAGCAGTTGAGAATATAAACAATAAACTTTCTCCTAAAATAATAGGCATGGATCCAACTCTTCAGGCTGATATTGATAAGGTTCTACTTAATGAGGATGGAACTCCGGATAAATCTAACCTGGGAGTAAATTCCATACTTCCTATTTCTATGGCCGTAATGAAAGCTGGAGCGAAAAGTGTAAATCTTCCTCTTTATGCATATGTCAGACATTTCACAAGCCTTGGAAATACACCTTTTAAAATACCCTCCCCTGGTTTTAATGTAATAAATGGCGGAAAACATGCCGGAAATAATTTAGATTTTCAGGAATTTTTACTAATCCCAGCTTCTTCAATGCCTTATAAAGATGCACTCAACATGGCTGTATCAATTTACCAGACATTAAAAACTGCGCTCAAAGATAAGGGCGCATCTACTTTAGTTGGAGATGAAGGAGGGTTTGGACCTAGTTTTCATACGAATAGAGACGCCCTAATCATGCTTTCTGAAGCTATAACTACAAGTAACTATAGAATTAATTATGATGTCTTTTTAGGAATTGATGTTTCAGCGAATAATTTTCATCAGGACGGCACATATTTTATTAAGGACAAAGATAATAGTATGACAACGGAAGAACTAGTCACTGTATATGAAGGTCTTAATGCTGAATTTAACCTTTATTATCTAGAAGATCCATTCGGAGAAGACGATTGGGAAGGATGGGAGAAATTAAATAATGTTAATTCAAATACAATTATCGTGGGCGATGATTTAATAGCTACTAACTTTTCTAGACTTCAAACTGCAATTGCTAAGAAAGCCATAGGAGGAGTTATTATTAAGCCTAATCAAATTGGAACTGTTCTTGAAACCCTGGCAGTTGTAGAAGCAGCACGGCATGCGGGTCTTCGAATTGTAGTTTCTCACAGAAGCGGCGAAACAAATGATGATTTTATAGCAGATTTTGCTGTAGGAATTGGAGCAGACTATGCTAAATTTGGCGCACCGACCAGAGGCGAAAGAGTTGCTAAGTACAATAGGCTTTTAGAAATAGAAAGCGAATTGTCTTCCTGAATTCATTTCAGGAACTAGATTCTGAAACGAGTTCAGAATGACACTAGAGCTTAGTATTCCAAAGAACTACAAACTCTCCACGAGGATCCTGTTTTTTATATTTTTCAATAAAGTTTTCAAGAGAGTCAGTCTTAACTTCCTCGTGCACTTTAGTTAGTTCCCGAGCTAACGTAATCTGAATGTTTCCGTAGACTTCCTTAATACTGATTAAAACCTTCAAAACTCTGTGTGGAGCCTCATAAATAATTACAGTTGCCTCCATCTTGCTATTTCCTTCTTTAGTATTTTTTAACAGCTTTAATCTGTTCCCCTCTTTTTTAGGCAAAAATCCTAAGAAAATAAATTTATCGGTAGGAAGTCCAGATGAAACCAGAGCCGATATTAAAGCAGATGGGCCAGGAATGGAAATTACTTTAATATTGTTTTTTACGCATTCTCTAATAAGTCTAAATCCAGGATCTGAAACTGCTGGTGTTCCAGAATCCGAAACTAAAGCAACATCCCTTCCGTTTAAAAGCAAATTTAAGATATTTGGAATTCTTAAATCCTCTGTTTGCTCATAATAAGAAATAAACATTGCTTTTTTCTCTACATTAATAGATTTTAAAAGCATTCCAGTTTTTCTTGTATCTTCACAAGCTATGTAGTCTACTGATTTAAGTGTTTCAATCGCTCTTAGCGTAATATCTTTTAGATTTCCGATTGGAGTTGCAACGATATATAAATTTCCGAATTCCATAAATGCATTTTACCACACACTATTGTCATGCTGAACTCGTTTCGGCATCTAGATCCTGAAATGAATTCAGGAGGACAGGCACAGCCCATGATCTACTTGCCATTTACGGGTTCCTAATATACAATTTTCTGATGGAAGCAATCTCATTTGCTGCAGATTTATTTCTTCATCTTGGCGATTACCTTGGAAAAATAATTGAACTTTTTGGACCTTTCACATATGTAGTTTTGTTCGGAGTTATATTTGCAGAAACTGGACTAGTTGTTACCCCTTTTCTCCCAGGAGATTCACTTTTATTTATAGTAGGAGCGTTTTCAGGAACAGGACACCTTAATGTATTTGCTTCTTATGTGATTCTTCTCACAGCTGCAATTTTAGGAGATTCTGTAAATTATTGGCTTGGTAAAAAAATTGGACCTAAAGTTTTTTCTAAGGAAAACTCGAGAATATTTAACAAAGCTTATTTAGAAAAAACCAGAGAGTTTTATGCCAAATATGGATCTAAGACGATTATTATAGCGAGATTTGTACCAATTGTGAGAACTTTTGCTCCATTCGTAGCAGGAATCGGAAAGATGGACTACAAAACATTTCTAACTTATAACGTAGTCGGAGCATTTATTTGGGTGACTTCACTGCTTTTTGCAGGATATTTCTTCGGAAATCAGCCGATCATTAAAAATAACTTCGAGACTGCAATTTTCGCCATAATCGGAATTTCACTTCTACCTATGGTATTTGAATTCGTAAGACATAAGATGATGAAAAAGAAAACCCATGAACATGACGATACTACAGATTATTCAGAAATAAAAGAAACCTTCAAAAAAGAAAAACTAACTTAGAAAATTTTAAATTTTTATACTTAGCTTTCTACCCCTAGATTTACACCCCTGGGGTGGAATTCCCTTTACACCCGCGGGAATTATCAAACTTTCAAAGCTAGAAATTTAGTAGATTTTGAATTTGCGGACAACACCGACTGCGATGCCTTGAATACGAAGACTATTTGGATAAATTGGCTCCATTGCTGAGTTTGCAGGCTTAAGTATAACTTTCTCCCCTTCTTTATAAAATCTTTTAAGCGTAGCTAAGTTGTCATCTACTAATGCGACCACTATATCTCCGTTACTTGCCACTTCTGATTTTTCTATGACCACATAATCCCCATCTAAAATTCCGTCCTCTATCATAGACTCGCCTTTTACTTGAAGAACATATGCTGTCTTCTTACCGCTTATCATAGAAGCTGAGACTTGAAAAGTAGCATTTGGATCTGTGTGAGGCTCAAGTGGGCGTCCAGCTGCGATAAATCCCATTAAGGGCAGTTCAATTGACGGAAGCTGACCTAAGAGTCCTGACGCAGCTTTTTCATCAATTATTTTAAGTACTCTGGTATTTCCATCGACTTTCTGAACATAGCCTTTTTCAACAAGTGCTCTAATTAAGGTGTGAACCGTGGAATTACTTTTGTGCCCTGTAGCTTTTGAAATTTCAGTAAGTGTTGGGGAATATCCGTATTGCTTCTGGAATTGAGCTAAAAATTCTAAAACTTCTCTTTCTTTTCTATATAAAACTCCTGGCATATTTATTTGTGGTTTACCCTGAATGGGTTCACCTATTTAGGGCAGTCGCCAGTTTGCGACTTATTCCGTTTACACTGTAAAGTGTATGAGAAAATTATGCGAAAAATACTGAAACATTGCAAGATGACAAAGTAGAACAAAGGGGGTCAATCTTTCTTTTTGTCATGCTGAATTCATTTCAGCATCTTATTTGGGATTCTGAAACTAGTTCAGAATGACATCTAGTGTGCTAAAATAATAGATCGATGAAATTCAAACTAACATCAGATTATAAGCCTGCTGGGGACCAGCCCAAGGCCATTGAGAAGCTCACAAAGAGCATAAAAAGCGGAAATGATCACCAGGTTCTTCTCGGAGTTACGGGCAGTGGAAAAACATTTACAATGGCAAATGTAATCCAAAATCTTCAGCGCCCAACACTCATCATTTCTCATAATAAAACTTTGGCTGGGCAGCTTTATCAGGAATTTAGAGATTTTTTTCCAGAGAATGCCGTCAGTTATTTCGTCTCTTACTATGATTATTATCAGCCTGAAGCTTATATTCCAACAACAGATACTTACATCGAAAAGGAGTCTGAGGTTAATGAAGAAATTGATAAGCTAAGGCTATTTGCAACTACAAATCTTTTAACTCGCAAAGATGTAATTATTGTGGCTTCTGTTTCATGTATTTATAACATTGGTGCTCCTTCTGAATACAGACGACATATTGCAGATATTAAGGTTGACATGATCATGGATCAAAAGAATCTCATGCTCAGATTTGCAGACCTTCAGTATGAAAGAAATGATTATGCTTATCAAAGAGGCTCATTTAGACTAAGAGGAGACACTATTGATATTTTTCCAGCCTATTTAGACACAGGATTTAGAATCACACTTGGGGCCGAAAAAATTAGATCAATAGAAGAATTCGACTCATTAACAGGCAAGACTTTAAGAAAAGTTGATCGAGTAGTCATTTATCCATCCAAACATTACATGACTGATCCTACAACTTATAAAGATGTGTTCTCTCAAATTAAACACGATCTGGATCTACAAGAAGCTGTTTTTAAAAAGAAAGGAAAATTGATCGAAGCCCAGAGGATTAGACAAAAAGTTACATATGATCTTGAAATGATTCAAGAATTAGGGTTTGTAAATGGAATTGAGAATTATTCAAGATATTTTGACGGAAGAGCTCCAGGCGCAGCACCCCATTCCCTACTCGACTATATGGAAGAGAGTTCTAAGGATTGGCTTTGTTTTGTAGATGAATCACACATGACTGTCCCTCAAATTCGTGGAATGTATAATGGCGATAGAGCTAGAAAACAGACGCTAATCGACTATGGCTTTAGACTCCCCTCTGCTTTAGATAATAGGCCTCTTAGATTTGATGAATTTATGCAGCGCACACATCAGATGGTTTATGTCTCAGCAACTCCTGATGAATATGAACTTTCCCTAGCGACTGAATCGAAGGATGGAATTGTCGAGCAATTAGTTCGTCCTACCGGACTAGTAGACCCTGTGATTACAATCAAACCTACAAAAGGACAGATTGAAGATCTTATAACTGAAATAAGAAAACGGGTTGAGAAAAAACAAAGAGTACTAGTAACTACTCTTACTAAAAGAATGTCTGAGGATTTATCTAGTTACCTCGCAGAGCAAGATATACTCGTTTCGTATCTTCACTCAGACATAGAGACATTAGAGCGCCAGGATGAACTAGACAGACTCAGGAGCGGTAAATATGATGTACTTGTTGGAATTAATTTACTTAGAGAAGGACTGGATTTGCCTGAGGTTTCGCTGGTGGCAATACTTGACGCTGATAAAGAAGGATTCTTAAGATCTCGCACTTCCCTAATTCAGATTATGGGTAGAGCTGCCCGGCACGTGGATGCGCAGGTAATTATGTATGCTGACAATGTGACGGGATCTATGACTG
>CAYILI010000031.1:0-12505 GCA_964364105.1 uncultured Gammaproteobacteria bacterium
GATTTTGGAATTAGAGGGATGCACTGCGCATCTTGCGTTAATGTCATCGAAAAACGCCTCAAGAAATTTGCCGGTGTAAAAGAAGCGACCGTAAACTTAGCTGCCGAAACCGCGTGTGTGGTTTGTGATAGTGCTATTTCTGAAAAGCAAATAAAAGAAGCTGTCAAAAAAGTAGGCTATGAAGCTGTTTTTAATGTTTCCGAAGAAGAGCGAGCAGCAAATAAAAAAAAGGAATTAAAGAATTTAAAAATAAAAGTAATGATAGGAGGAATAATTTCCGCACTACTTATCTATGGAAGTTTTCCTGGCCTTATGGAACTTTCCCCCGCAATTTTTAGGAATTATTATTTCCAATTGGCAATTTCAATCCCGGTGCAGTTTTGGATCGGACTATCCTTTTACAAAGCAACTATTCCTGCACTTAAAAACAGAATAGCAAATATGGACACTTTGGTTGCTTTGGGAACAACTGTTGCTTTTTCGTATTCGGCATTTGTTACTTTTTCCCCGCAAATTCTAATGAAAATCGGTGTAGATCCAATGCCGTATTTCGATGTATCTTCTGTAATTATTACACTTATCCTTTTAGGACGATTTATTGAAACAAAAGCTAAGCTTCAAACATCTAATGCTATTAAAAAACTTATGGGTCTTTCTGCGAAAACTGCAAGGATTGTGGTAGATGGAACAGAGAAAGATGTTTCAATTGAAGAAGTTTTAGCTGGATCAATTATAAGAGTTAGGCCGGGTGAAAAAATTCCAGTTGATGGAGAGATTATCGAAGGCGAATCCAGCATTGATGAATCAATGGTTACTGGTGAAAGTATACCTGTTGATAAAAAGGAAAAAGATCCAGTTATTGGGGCTACGATGAATAAAACGGGAACATTTCTTTATAGAGCAACTAAGGTAGGAAAAGATACTTTCTTGTCAAGGATTATAAAATTGGTTGAGGAAGCTCAAAGTACAAAAGCTCCAATTCAACGTGTTGCCGACGAAGTATCGGCTTATTTTGTACCGATTGTTATTTTACTGGCAATTGCGACTTTTATGGTCTGGTATTTTTTTGGGCCTGAGCCTACATTTGTTTATGCGCTATTAAATATGATTGCAGTACTAATTATTGCTTGCCCTTGCGCTATGGGGCTTGCAACTCCCACTGCAATTATGGTGGCAACTGGAATAGGGGCCGGGAAAGGAATACTTATTAAAGATGCAGCATCTATTGAAAAATTACAGAAAGTAAATGCAATTATTTTTGATAAAACAGGAACGTTAACAAAAGGTAGGCCTGAGGTTGTCGATATTATTCCATTAAAAGGAACATCAGAGAATCTATTAAGGCTTGCCGGGTCTTTAGAAAAAGGGTCTGAGCACTCACTTGCAGAGGCAATATTAAATAAGGTAGATGAGGGAAAAATTAAACTTGAGAGCGTAGTTGGATTTAAGGCAGAAAGTGGTAAGGGAATTCAGGGATTTATAAATGGAAATAAGGTTTTATTAGGAAATATTAGATTAATAAAGCACGAAGGAATAGAGATCCTGAAACAAGTTCAGGATGACATTGAGCGACTTGAAGAGGAGGGAAAAACAGCTGTGGTTTTAGCAGAAAAAAAAGAAATAATTGGGATAATTGCAATACTTGATGTCTTAAAAGAATCTGCAAAAGAAGCTATAGAATCTCTTAAGAAAAAAGGTATTGATGTTTTTATGATTACAGGGGACAACAAACCTACAGCAGAGGCAATAGGGAAGCTTGCAGGAATAGAAAATATTATCGCAGAGGTTATGCCGGAAGAAAAAGAAAAAGAAGTAAAAAAACTTCAGCTTCAGGGAAAAGTTGTAGCGATGGTTGGAGATGGAATTAATGATGCTCCAGCTCTTGCATCTGCAGATATCGGTATAGCGATGGGTACAGGAACTGATGTGGCTATGGAAACTGCAAGTATTACGTTGATAAATAAGGATTTAAACACCGTAGTGGATGCAATTGATTTGTCTAGGAAAACCATGAGGACAATAAAACTTAATTTTGTATGGGCATTTGGATATAATATACTTTTGATCCCGGTAGCAATGGGTGTACTATATCCAGTACTTAGATTATTGATGAGCCCTATTTTTGCATCATTTGCTATGGCTGCGAGTTCAATTTCAGTAGTTGGAAATTCACTTTTATTAAAAAAGTTAGCTAAATAATTATGGAACTTGGAATAATATTTTTAACAGGGCTTACTATTGGAGGACTAACTTGTCTTGCGGTTCAGGGTGGGCTTTTAGCTTCTGTAATTGCTTCACGGGAAAAAGAAGAAATTGAAGAAAAGACTAAAATAAATTCCGTTTTTCCTACTCTGGCTTTTTTAATTTCCAAACTTATTGCATATGTAATTTTAGGTTTTGTGCTTGGATTATTTGGGTCAGCTATAAGTCTTACTTCTCAGGTTCAGTCAGCTATTCAGATTTTTGCAGGAATTTATATGATTATTATTGCCTTAAATTTATTTGATGTTCACCCGATTTTTAGATACGCAGTTATTCAGCCTCCCCGCTTTTTAACGAGAAGAATAAAAAATAAATCAAGAAGTTCTGATATTTTTGCGCCAGCCATTTTAGGATTTATGACTATATTTATCCCATGCGGTACAACTTTAGCTATGGAGGCTTTGGCGATTAGTTCAGCAAACCCTGTTAAAGGAGCGCTAATTTTGGGAACTTTTGTACTGGGGACTTTTCCAATGTTTTTTGGAATTGGATTTCTAACTGCAAAGCTTGGAGACAGATTTAAAAATAGTTTTTTAAAAATTGCCGCAATTTTACTTATTTTCCTGGGTTTTATTTCTGTCTATGGCGGGCTGGTAGCGATGGGAGTACCGGTATCAATAAGTAGATTTACTAATCAGAGTGAAAATAGTTCTGGGAGAATGTCTGTAGCATTTCCGCCTGTTAGGAACGGATTTCAAGAAGTTAAAATAGGCGTACTTAGTAATGGCTATAGTCCCTCAAACTTAGTATTAAAAGAAGGAATTCCTACTAAATTAAAGCTTATTACAAATGATACTTATTCTTGTGCCATAGCATTTAGGATCCCAGCATTAAAAATAGGAGTTAACCTAAAACCTACAGGAACAGAAGTCTTAGATCTTCCAAAACTAAGTAAAGGGAATTATTCATATACTTGTTCGATGGGAATGTATCAGGGGGTGATTAAGGTATTATGAAAAAAATTAAATTAGATATAAAAGGAATGCATTGTTCCTCATGCGCTATGAATATAGATTTTGATTTAGAGGATATTGAGGGAGTAAAAAGCGCTAAAACCAGTTATGCCAAGCAATTCACTGAAGTAGAGTTTGACGAAGAAAAGGTAAAGCCTGATCAAATCTTAAAGCAGGTCAAAGAAACAGGCTATAGTGCAGAAATCAAAAATGAATAAATATATTATTATTGGGGTAATCGCATTAGCAATCATAATAGGAGTTTTTACTCTTAATCCATCTAAAGAACAAAATAATCAGCCTATATCCAAAGAATTAATTTCTATAGATGCCATAACTCATGGACATGGACTATCTACTGATCCAAAAGATCCTAGCAAGCTATATATAGCGACTCATCATGGGTTACTTTTGTTAAAAAATGATAAAGATCTATTTCAGGTAGGTGAAACAAAAGATGATTATATGGGTTTTTCTTCTCATCCTAATAACTCTGACATATTTTATTCGAGTGGTCATCCTGAATCTGGCGGAAATTTGGGATTTCAAAAGTCTGTTGATGGGGGATATAGCTGGACAAAAATTTCTGACGTCGAAAATGCTCCGGTTGATTTTCATGCAATGGGAGTGAGCCGAGTTAATCCTGATCTTGTATTTGGATGGACACAGGGAAAATTGTATGGATCCATAAATGCAGGCAAGGATTGGAAAACTTTTCTTACGAAGTTTCTGGTAACAAGTATAGTTACAGATTCAAAAGACGAAAATATGGTTTATGCTTTGTCTCCTCAGGGAAGTGGTGTTTTAGTAAGTAATAATAAAGGAGAGAGTTTTACAGAATTATCAGATCAACTGTCGGGAGGAATCGTTTCAAGTTTGGCAATAAATCCCGCTGATAATAAAGAGATGCTAAGTTTTTCAGAAAAAATCGGAGGTTTAGGAATAAGTGATGACGGCGGAAAGACTTGGGAAAAATTAAATGAAGAATTTAATGGAGAAGAAGTATTATTTATTTCTTATTCTAAGCCAATTCCTAAAAACGTGTACGCTTTAACCCATCTCAATTCAATTTATAAGAGTGTAGATGGAGGAAATATTTGGATGCGAATTAAATAGTTTTAGTTGGATATACTGATTTTAAAGTTATGAATATTAACGCAGAAGATCTGAAGAAAAAAATTGATTCAGGAGAAAAGATAACTATAATTGACGTCAGAACTCCTATGGAATTCTCCCGCGGGAAGATTGAAAATAGTCTGAATATTCCTTTGGATTTTTTCGAATCAGAAATTGAGAGAAAAGTTAAAGATAAGAATACAGAGGTTTATCTTTATTGTTTGTCCGGTTCCAGAAGTGTTATAGCAGCGCAAATAATGGAGAGAAAAGGATATAAAAATGTTTTTAATGTTATAAGTGGGCTTCTTGCCTGGCGTTCAAAGAGCTATCCTCTGGTTTAATTGCTTTATTTTCTAGCTTCACAGTAGTATAATCCCAGTCATGACAGAGCGAAGACAAAGACGATTAAAACAGACACCTGATGGCTTTAATGTCAGAAATATTCACGTAAAACCGAATACTCTGTATAGATTTGTTCCTCCTGGGGGAGAAAAAGCGCTTTCTGCAGAAGAAGCTAGGGAAAGAAGAGAGGCTGCCTTAAGAGAAGCAAGGGCGTTTTTTAAGGTACATGCTGAAGATTTTGCATATGCAGTGGGAGGCGAAATTGATGACAGGGAGAGAATCCCAAGCGAAGGATTAAGAGCGGTAACATTAGGATTAGAAGGAGCGGGGCTCGGCCCAGCGGATGCAGAAAGAGAAATTGTTAGAAGTTTACGAGAAAGACCTTTTGGAGATCAAAACCCAACTTATTCACGGGACATTGCAAGAGCCTTTGGAGAGGAATTGACAAGGGATTTGGTTGGATTGAATAAGGATCGAGAAGATGCTGCAGCATTAAAACCGCCAACAGGAGCTTCAAAGGCTTAATGTTATAATTTTCTCGTGGATGAATTTGAAATAAAATTTAAAGCAAAGCTCTGGATTTATGAAGCTCCAGCTCCTTGGTACATGATAACTGTCCCCCTAGGTGTTTCTTCTAAAATTAAAAATAGATTTGGACATCTTCACCGCGGGTGGGGTTCAATTCTGGTAATTGTTCAGATAGGTGAAACAAGCTGGAAAACTTCTATTTTCTGGGAGAAAAAAGGAACATATCTACTTCCAATTAAAAAATCCGTTCGCATGAAAGAAAAAATCACAAACGGAGACATAGTAGAAGTTTCTTTTGTTATTCAAAACGGAGGATTGTAGTTAATTTTTATTAAGCTGGCTGGTGGGTTTTCGTTCTAATTCTACTTTTCCGCTTTTGGCACAATCTATACAGATAATTCCGTAAGTATTCTTTTTTCCGTCAAAATAATCTTCAAGATTTTCACTTTTTTCTCCACAGACTCTGCATTTTCCGACTATTTTATGGTTTGGGTCAGTAGTATTAAATCCAATCATTTCTCGCTGGTCAAAAACTAAAAGTTTTCCTTCAAAGTATGTATTTGGATATTTTTCCATGAAAGTTACGATTCCATTCTCTAACTGATAAACTTCTTTAAATCCATATTTTATAAGAAGTCCTGAGGCTGTTTCACATCTGACTCCGCCTGTGCACACAGTAACTACAGTTTTATCTTTAAGATTTTCAATTGATTTAATTGCGCGGGGAACATCTCTAAAATGTCCAAGTCCTTCTGGCCAGATAGAATTTTTAAACCTGCCCACCTCAAATTCATAGTCATTTCGCATATCTACTACGTAAAATTCGCGTCCTTCTTCATACCATTTCTTAAGTTGATCCGGGCTCAAATATTTACCTGTGACTTTTTTCAGAGGACCAAAATCTTTGTCAGGAACTCCCGTAGTGACTATTTCAGGGCGTACTTTTACCACTAATTTTTTGAAAGCAGAGCCTGTGCCAACGGATTTTTTCCAGTTAATTTCTCTAAATCTTTTATCTTTTTCTGTTTGCTTAATGTATTTTTCAACGTTTGAATTCGTGCCTTCCAGAGTTCCGTTTATTCCCTCTTGCGCAATTAAAATTCTTCCTTTTAGGTTTAAATTAGTGCATATTTCTCTTTGCCAATTCATGACTTCTTGTGGATTTTTAACGCGTACGTATTTATAAAAAAGTAAAACTACATATTCCATAGGCATATATTATAGCGTATTTTGACAAATATCTTTAGAAATTAAACTATTTTCTCCCAGCTGAAGTTGGGTCTGCCGAAGTGGCCATAGGAGGATGTCTTTAGATAAATTGGTTTTCTTAAATCAAGGCCTTCAATAATTCCCTCGACTGAAGTATCCAGAATCTTTTTCATAAAATCTTTTATAACTTTGTTTACTACTTTTTCAGTTCCAAAAGTTTCCACTTCCTGCATAACAGGTTTTTTTGCACCGATAAAATAAGCGAGCCTAACCTCAGCTTTATCTGCGAGTTTTGCAGCAACTATATTTTTTGCTAAAAACCTCGCTGCATAAGCGCCTGATCTATCCACCTTCGTAGGATCTTTTCCTGAAAAAGCTCCTCCTCCGACTCTAGCGCATCCTCCATAAGTGTCCACTATTATTTTCCTGCCCGTGAGTCCTGCGTCTGAAGATGGACCTGGCATGTGCCAAACTCCAGTGCCATTTACGATTAATTCTTTTTGCGAAATTTTAAATCCAAACTCATCAAGAATTGGAGTGACTACAAATTTGAAAACATCATCTTTTACTTTTTCCAGTTTGACTTTTTCCTCATGCGGGACAGCTATAACTACTTGTTTTAATTCGTATGGAATTCCATTTTTATATTCGATTGTAACCTGTGTTTTTCCATCAGGTCTTAGATAATTTAATTCTTTTTTGCTTTTATCTAATTTCTCAGCGAGTCTGTGAGCGATTGAAATAGGAAGAGGCATCAGAGATTTTGTTTCCCGACAAGCAAATCCAAACATCATGCCCTGATCTCCTGCGCCTCTTTTTTTAACACCGCGTGCGATTTCAGGTGACTGTTCATGAATGTAAATTTCAACATCTGATTTATCTGAGAAATTAAAGCTGGGATTTGTGTAGCCTAGTTCTTTTATTCTTTTTCTGGCAATTTCTTCAAAGTTTATTTTGGCAATTGTTGAAACTTCACCGGCGATAACAAGCTTGTTATTCGCTGCAAGACATTCAACTGCGACTTTTCCGTACTTATCTTTTGCAAGTACGCCGTCCAGGATAGAGTCAGAAATTGAATCACAGATTTTATCCGGGTGGCCATTGCTTACAGATTCAGAAGTAAAAATATTTTTGCTCATAAGCCGCATTTCCTTTTAGGAATGGCACCGCGTTCCGTTTGGTTTACTTGGACTCGGTTGCCGGCCCGATATTGATCGGACTCTCTTAATGCAGATTAAAGAATATCAGATTAAAAAAATTTGTCAATTCTCGTGTATAATCCGAAGTCAATGGATGATAAAGAATTTGAAAAGTTGATTGGAGAAGCGCTTGATTCCTTACCTAAAGAATTCGCAAAAAAGCTTGAGAACGTAGGAGTGACGTTTGAAAACTGGCCGAGTCCAATGCAGGTCACAAAGCTGCGTTTGAATCGTCGCTCATTGCTGTTTGGATTATACGAAGGAATACCTTTAACTCAGAGGAGAAATTACACAGGAGTTTTACCTGATAAGATTACAATTTTTAAATATCCGATTCTTATGGTTTCAAGAAATGCAGATGATGTTAGGGCGCGAGTTAGACGAACAGTGATTCATGAAATAGGCCACCACTTCGGCCTGTCTGATAAAGAAATGAAATGACTATGTTATAATTTCTTCATGGTGGAAGAAGTAGGAAGTGCTTTAGATTCTCGTTTGGATTCAGGGACACATTTAACAGAGCAGGATTTTCAAGATTTATTAGAGTCTCACATAGCTGGTGTAGTTTTCGAACCGGACGTGGTGACTGTTGAGGGAGAAAGAGTAAGAGGAAGGATAGAGCTGGTTGCGGAGCTAGATGATGAATATCAAGGCCAAGTATCTTTATACAGAGTCCATATAGCTACTGATCAAAGTGAAGCAGACAAAGCCGTAACACTAATACATGAGGTGCTTCATACGCAGGATCCATTAGCAAAAATATTAGCTAGGTCAGGCGCAGATCTTGCTCAATATAAAAATTATTTCGCTCGGGAAGAAGTAAAAGTCGAAGCAGAAACACAATATTTTTTTGCAGCACATAGAGATATCGCAATGACTGCATTGAATAGATTTGAACACCCTCAGCCTCAAGCTTGAACAAGCTCTTTCTTCGCAAATATTAATATAGGTCTTTAATTTGGCTGTTGACACACGCTTGATTCGTATGATATAAGTAGATTACTTTAAGACGAAAAGCCTGAATGGTCATGCACCTGTGTGCATTTTTTGTCGATTTAAGGAGCTGCCCGCTTATATATTTTTTGAATGCCTAAATCCGATTCTAAAGACAATAAGAATAATTTTAAGCTTCGTGAAGACTGGGGAAAAAAATTTCCAGTGCTCCCTGAGCTAGACCTTCTCACAGTTCAACACGAATCATATAAATGGTTTGAAGAAGTGGGTATTGGAGAAGTTTTGCAGGAAATATCACCGATTGATGATTTCACAGGTAAAAACTGGACTCTAACTCTTAAGGATTATAGAATCGGAAAGCCGACTAATGAGCCTGCACTCTGTCTCATTAAAGGACTCACCTTCGACGCACCTCTTTACGTAAAAGCAACCCTCACTAATAAAAAAACAGAAGCAGAAATCGATCAAGAAGTATTTTTAGGAGATATCCCAAGAATGACTGAGCGTGGAACATTTATTATTAATGGAATTGAGCGCGCAATCGTAAATCAGCTAGTTAGAAGTCCTGGAGTTTTTTTTACTTCAACCCACGATGTAGTTACAGGTCAAACTCTTTACACTGCAGAAATTAGACCAGTTCATGGATCATGGCTTGAATTTACAACTACACGTTATGAAACTATCACAGTAAAAATTGACAGAAGAAGAAAATTCTTAGCTTCCACCTTTCTTAGGGCAATTGGAGTCTCAGATAACGATTTAATCAGATCAAAATTCAAGGATGCAGAAGCTGACGGAAAAACAAATTTCATAAATAATACTCTTACAAAAGACGAAACTGATTCACAAAACGCTGCTCTTATCGAAATTTTTAAGAAAATGCATCCAGGAGAACCAGTAGTTTTGGATAAGGTTAAAGAAAACTTTTTCGGAATGTTCTTCAATAATAGACGTTATGATCTTGGAGACGTCGGACGTTATAAGATGAATAAAAAACTTAAAAACGTACCAGGATTTAATCCAACAGAAGAAAAAATTCTTACAATTGACGACATTATCGCAACAATTTCATTCTTAATCGCTCTTTCAAAAGGACAAGACGGAGTAGACGATATCGATTCACTCGCAAACAGACGCGTAAGGAGAGTTGGAGAATTAGTAGCTTCAACTGCATTTAGAGTTGGAGTTCTTAGACTTGAAAGAAGCATTAAAGAAAGAATGTCGCTCATCACTCCAGAAGTCCCAGTCACAATCGCTGGACTTATTAACGCTAGACCGATAATGGCCTCAATAAACGAATTCTTCAGAACCTCTCAGCTCTCAACAATCCTAGACCAAACAAACCCACTTTCAGAAATCGACAATCTTAACCGCTTAACTGTTATGGGAACCGGTGGAATCTCTAGAGAAAGAGCTGCTTTCTCAATTCGTGATATTAATTCTTCACAGTATGGAAGAATTTGCCCAATTAGAAGTCCCGAAGGTCCAAACATTGGTTTAGTTACATATCTGGCTTTATATTCAAGAGTAAATCAGTTTGGATTTTTAGAAACTCCATATAGAAAAGTAAGTCACGCAAAAAAAGGAAATAAAACAGTAAGTACTGCAACTGATGAAGTTGTTTATATGGCAGCAGATGATGAAAGAGAGAAATACATTACTCATTCCGACGTTCTAAATGAAGATCAATCAATTACAAATGAAAGAGTACCTGTTAGATATAAGGGAGAATTTATCGAAGTAGAAAAAGAAAAAATTGAATATATCGATGTAGTTCCGCGTCAAGTTGTAGGAACAGCAGCATCTCTTATTCCTTTTGTTTCCCATGATGAAGCTAATAGAGCGCTCATGGGAACCCACATGCAGTCTCAAGCAGTACCGCTTGTTATTCCGCAAAGTCCAATTGTTGGAACTGGAATGGAAAAAATGGTGTCGAGTGTTATGGGACGTGTTGCTAGAGCTCCAGAGGATGGAGAGATTGTATATGCCGATGGAGATAAAGTCGTATTCAAGGGAAAAGGCAAAGAAGAAATAACTTATAAAATCGAATCATTCCAAAGAACTTCGCAGGCTACAGCTTATACTCAGAGAGCAATGGTCGTAACTTCCCAAAAAGTTAAAAAAGGAGATCTTTTAGTTGATGGACCATCTTCACAGGGTGGAGAATTAGCCTTAGGACAAAATCTTTTGATTGCATACGCTTCATATGACGGACTTGGATATGAAGATGCTATCGTAATTTCAGATAGATTAGTAAAAGAAGACGTTCTTTCTTCAATTCACATCGAAAAATATGAAGCTGCAGTTGTAGAAACAAAATTAGGTCCTGAAGAAACAACACGAGATATCCCAAATGTTAGCGAGGAAGATTTAGCAAATCTTGATGAGGACGGAGTTGTAGTTCTTTCATCTGAAGTAGGGCCTGGAGACATACTTGTTGGAAAAATTGCTCCAAAAGGCGAAACAGAATTAACAGCAGAGGAAAGACTACTGCGTGCTATTTTCGGAGAGCAAGCAAGAGAAGTTAGGGACACATCTTTAAGAATGCCAAATGGAGAAAGAGGAACAGTTATTTCTATTCAAGTTCTTGATAGAAAGAAGGGAGATGAGCTAGAGCCAGGATGTTTGCGCAAGATTATCGTTGAAGTTGCGCAATTCAGACACGTAGTTGTAGGAGATAAATTGGCTGGAAGACACGGAAATAAAGGAGTTATTTCTAAGATTGTTCCGGTCGTAGATATGCCATATTTAGCCGACGGCACTCCGGTGGATATTATTATTTCTCCGGTTTCAGTGCTTGCTCGTATGAATTTAGGACAGCTTCTTGAGGCTCATCTTGGTTGGGCTGCGTTAGTACAGGGAAAGAAAGTTGGGCTTCCTGTTTTTGAAAAAGTAGACGAAAATAACATCATTTCTGAGCTTAAAGCAGCAGGACTTCCAGAGAATGGAAAAGCTAAATTATATGATTCTAGAACTGGAGAAGCTTATGATGGAGCAGTTGTTGTGGGAGTATCTTACATCATGAAACTTATCCACATGGTTGAGGATAAAACTCATGCAAGAAGTACAGGACCATACTCTTTAGTTACACAGCAGCCGCTTGGAGGAAAAGCACAAATGGGAGGACAGCGTCTTGGAGAAATGGAAGTTTGGGCACTTGAAGCACACCGCGCACGTTATACGCTTCAGGAAATGCTGACTATTAAATCTGATGATGTTGTAGGACGTGCTAAGGCATTTGAAGCAATTGTTAAAGGGACAACTATCCCGACGCCAAAAGTTCCCGAATCATTTAAGGTTCTTATAAAAGAGCTTCAAGCATTAGGACTTAACGTTGTTCCAATGGGAGCACAAATTGTAGCAGAGCCGACTATGGCAGAGCCTATGAAAGACGCCAAAATAGATGAAAAAGTAGAAGAACAGGCGAAAGAAATGGAAAAAGAGCTTGGCGGAATTGAAAATGTTCCCGGTCCGGAAGCAAGTTTGCCTATTGAAATTGAAACTAGCGCAGAAGGAGCAGTAAATGGATAAGAATAAAAAAATGAAAGACATCAGTATTTTGGATTTCCAGTCACTTAAAATCCTCTTAGCAGGAAAAGATGATGTGATGGGTTGGAGTTACGGTGAAGTTACAAAGCCTGAAACCATAAATTATAGAACTCTTAGGCCTGAAAAAGACGGTTTGTTTGACGAGCGCATCTTTGGTCCGACAAAAGACTGGGAATGTTATTGCGGAAAATATAAGAGAATCAGATATAGGGGAATAATCTGTGATAAATGTGGAGTTGAAGTTACATTATCCCGTGTCCGCCGTGAACGGATGGGTCATATCGGGTTGGCAAGCCCTGTTGCTCACGTTTGGTACTTTAAGGGTTCGTCCAGTCCTTTATCTTTGATTCTTGACATGTCTCAAAAGGATTTGGAATCTGTAATTTATTATGC
>CAYILI010000032.1:0-12268 GCA_964364105.1 uncultured Gammaproteobacteria bacterium
AAGTAAGTGAACTCCAATCCCAATAATAGTAGCAGACGATAGAAGCTGATATGGGCTCTGTCCCATAGGAATCGTAAAGAAAGTAGACTCCCAAGCTGAGGTTAATTTCAAAGGATCAATTACAATTCCATTTATAAAACTCACCAGTTCACTTGAATTCTTATGAACTACACTGTTTAAAACATTATAAAGTCCAAAAATCACAGGAAGCTGAATTAAGGTTGGCAAGCATCCAGCCGCTGGGTTTACTCCATGTTCTTTATAAAGAAGCATCGTAGCCTCCTGAAGCTTTTTCTTGTCGCCCTTATGTTTGTCTTTAAGATTTGAAATGTGAGGAGCTAGATCCTGCATCTTCTTACTAGCCCTAAGCTGCGCAGAAATTAAAGGATATAAAACAATTCTTATAACAATAGTTAAGGCAATAATCGAAAATCCCAACGGATAGGGGAGACCTATGGCAAGAAGCGCCTGATATATAGCTACCAAAACATTTATGATTGGGTTTACGATTGCAACGTTAAATAGTTCCATTTATTTTATTTGGATTACCCTCCTTTGCCTTAGCTTCGAAGGGCGAGTAGAAAGGCTGGCATTTTAAAAGCCTAACGATTCCCGATCCTACTCCTTTCAGTATTCCGTTTTCTATTATAGCTCTTTTTGTGTACTGGGAACATGTTTCATCAAATCTGCAAAATCTACTTGTACCTAGTATGCTTTTTAAAACTGTTGAAATAAAAATTTGGTAGATGTCAATTAAAGTTATTGCGGCTTTTTTTATCATTTTAATAAGTTGTTTTCCTTAAACACTCTAGTTATTTCTTCTAAGATTTCAGCTCTATCTTTATCTTTGGCCAGTGCATTTGGATAGAAAATAAAATCATTTCCAGGCTTTATATTATCAAAAATTTCTTCTATGCAAGATCTGACTTTTCTTCTTAAAGCGTTTCTCTCAGTTGCTCTGGAATCGATTTTCTTTGAAATTATAAATGCAAATCTATTTATTTCTAAAGAATTTCTACTAAGCTTAAGATTAAACAATGGTAATTTAAAGTTTTTTCCCTTACTTAATGAACCAGAGGTTAATCTGTATTCTTTTTTAAGCATTAAACAGTAAGCTTTTTGCGACCAGTTGCTCTTCTTCTTTTAAGAACTTTTTGTCCGCCGTTTGTCGATGATCTTTTTAAGAACCCATGTTTTCTTGCTCTTTTAAGTTTTTTTAGCTTTCTAAATTTTTCCATAGAACAAAATTGTTAAAATGGCTAAAATGGCCACATAGCTCATTGATTACTATTGCTTATTTTAACCTTATAGCCATTCAGCTATTCAACAATTCAACTATTATACCAAAATACTTAGCATTTTGGTAAAGTGGTAAAAAAAGATGGGGTTTTATCCACTTTCGCGATATTGACAGGGGAGGGGACTCTCTCTAAACTTCATATTTACCTATGTTATCCACAATTGATCTCTGGAAAAAAATATTAGCTGAAATTCAGACAGAAATCTCAAGCGCAAACTTCTTAACTCTTTTTAAAAATACGACTTTAATTTCTTACGAGGATAACGTAGCGACTATCTCGGCCCCATCCACTATGATAATTGATCTTTTAAATAAAAGGTTTTATGACGTAATTAAAAAAACAGTCGACAAACATCTTGGCTCTGACACCAAGTTAATTTTTGTTCCAAAAGCTCCTGCTTTAGTAGCAAATAAAGAAGCAGGTCCGCTATTTTCAAGTACGCCTTCGCCCAAAGCCTCCCTTGGCCATCTTCCAAGAGTTAGAGCAGATTTTACATTTCAAAATTTTGCTGTATCTGGAACAAACCAATTAGCATTTGTGTCTGCAACAACTGTTGCTGAAAAAATCGGAACTGCATACAATCCGCTTTTTATATATGGACCCGTAGGGGTAGGGAAGACGCATTTAATGCAGGCCGTTGCAAATGAACTTTATAAAAAGGATCCAAATAAAAAAATTCTCTACATAACCAGTGAGGAGTTTACGAATGAGGTAGTTGAGGGAATTAGAGCAAACAACACAGCGTCCATGAAACGTAAATTTAGAAATCTCGATTTACTTATGATCGATGATATTCAATTTATTGCAGGCAAAGAAAGAGTCCAGGAGGAACTTTTCCACACCTTTAATATTCTCGTGGATAACTCATCCCAAATCATTCTTACGTCTGATAGGCCACCATCTGAGCTTAGAAAGGTTGAAAAGAGGCTTGTTTCCAGATTCTCCGGAGGCTTAACAGTAGATATTGATTCCCCAGATTACGAATTAAGATGTGCAATTCTACTAACCAAAGCAAAAAAGTTTAATTTCGATTTAGATATAGAAACAGCTAAGATTATTGCCCAAAAAACAGAAGACACAAGGGAGCTTGAAGGCCTACTTCTTAGGGTAATGACTGAGGCATCGAATGAAAACAGCGACGCAAGTCCAGGCTTGGCGGAAAAAGCGCTAAAATCAAATGATGATCTTAGGCGGGAGCTCAGACCTGAAGATGTAATTAATAGCATATGTGAATTCTATCAGATTAAACCAACACAACTAAAGGGAACTAAGAGAGACGCTAAGCTGGTTAGGGCTAGACAGGCATGTATGTATGTCTTAAAAAAGGAAAGCGGTTTGACCTTTTCCGAGATAGGTAATCTACTTGGGGGAAGAGATCACACGACAATTATGCATGGTGTGGATAAAATAGAAGGCTTAATATCTGCCCACAAGCTTACAGAAGAGTCATTAGGAATAAAAGATATAAGTCAGAAAAACTAATGTTGAAAACTATTTAAATTTATACACATATGAAAATCCTAAACTTATCAACCCGTAATCCACATCAGTTATCTACAAGTTATCCACAATTTTCTAGGCATAAATCGTTGCTTTTTTCCACTTTTCCTGGTAACCTACTACAACTACAAATTATTATATATGTTTAAAGCTACTGTATTATCTTCTAATTTAAGGGGTGGAATATCTTTTGCAAATCATGCCATATCCTCTAGAAGTCAGTTACCAATCCTTTTAAATTTTCTTCTTAGCGCTAAGGATGGAAACTTGTTTATTTCAGCTACGGACTTAGAAATAGGAATAATAATTAAAATTCCAGCAAAAATTGTGGAAGAGGGTGAAGTGAGCATTTCAGCAAAGACGTTTGTGGATTTAGTTTCAAATATAGACCAGGAAAAATTAACTCTAGAGCTTAAGGAAAACGTATTGATACTTCAAGCAGATAAGCTTAAAACCTCGTTTCCAACACTCTTAGCTCAGGAATTCCCAAAGCTCTATGAAACAAAGGGAGAAAAGCAGGCTGAATTTAAGAAAGAAGAGTTGGAAAAAGAAATACAGAAAATTGTTTTTGCCTCGGCTGGGGACATGGGTAGGCCAGCTTTATCAGGGGTTCTTATTAGAAAAAATTCAAACGGAGAAATCGTAGTAGTCGCAACCGATGGATATAGATTATCTTTAAAGCAAGGATTATCTGAGAAATTAAAAGCAGGGGAGAGTATGGATCTTTTAGTGCCAGCAAGGGTAATTAAGGAGTTAGCAGGTCTTAAAAGTGAAGATGAGAATATTACTCTTTATGTTGTAAAAGAGGGGAACCAAGTGTTGTTTGAGTGCGGAGATGCGACAGTTATCGGGAGGCTTATCGAAGCAGAATATCCTGATTATCAGAAGATAATTCCAGATGAGCCTACAGCAAAAGCAGTGTTTGATAAGGGTCAAGCTCATCAAGCGGTTAGGGCATGTTCCGTATTTGCCAGAGAAGCTGCTAATATTGTGAAAATGAATATCGGGAACGGAAAAGTGGTTTTTTCTGCATCTGCATCTTCGGTGGGGGAGAACGAGGTGGAAATTGAGGCAAAAACAACCGGAGAAGAGAATGAAATAGCTTTTAACGCTAGATATTTACTTGAGTTTTTCTCGGCAATTGACGGAGAAGAAGTTTCATTTGAAATGACAGGTCCTCTTAATCCAGGAGTGTTTAGGGTGGCAGGGGACAGTTCATATCTCCATCTAATAATGCCAATTAGAATTACAGACTAATTTTGTTCGTAAACTTCTATTAGATCTCTCTTAATTTGCTGTTCTCTAATTCTGTTTTTTGATAATAAGCTGATAAATTCTAATTTACCACCATTAAAATCTTTTGTTTTATAGGTAAGTCTAAATTCACCAGAGCCATAGCTATAAGAAAGGTTAATCAGTTTACCTTCGTAGGGAAGCGTCTGAATAAACTCTGTGACCTTATAGCTAGCTCTTTCCACCGGCTCATTTTCTTTTATTTGTTTTTCAACGCTCGTGTTATACGTGTCTCCCGGGCCATCATTAGGAACGGTATTGTTTTTATTCGTTAAGTCGTTTCCAAGAAGGAAGTGAACGCTCCATAAAAAGATGATAAAAAATACGACAGAGCTAACCAGAAAAAAAATTATTTTATTTCTGTTTGGATATGTTTTAAATCTAGTAAATTCGTTATGTATTTCTTGAATCATTTTTTTCTAATAGCGTATGCATGGAAATAATCTCCTCCAAAATTAGCGTTTCTCGTCCTGTCATACCTGGTCTCCTTACCGCCATAGGTGCACCCCATAGGGTCCCTAATAGTGACAGTATTATTAGCTGGATTTACGTCCGTGATAACAAACTCATGTTTGCTTGTGGTGTGTCCAGCCGCGCACCTTGTTTCTCCTTGGACACAGGGAAACTCCTCAACACCTGCGATTATAAACCACTCTTTGGATCCGTTCAGATATTCTGCGGCTGCTTCTAAGTTTATTCTACCGTTGCTGGTAAGATTAGGAGAGGTTTTAAAGCCTTGAGTGTCGAACCAGCCAGCGTCGATTATGTCAGTAAGCACGGTCCCATCACTACAGCCAGAGTTGTTTTTAGGTATACCGTATTTAAGCCATGAGTCGACAACTTGAGGAGGAGTAAGGTTTTTCCCTAAGGTACTTAAAATCATTGCAGTAGCAGTTGGTACGCATCCGTTTTGATTCAGGGTACACTCTGCTAGTGGCTTGCCCTGATCCCACCTGGGGTCTCCTTGACAATAATAAACAAATCCTGATTCATCAGATGAGCCACCCAGTCCGAAAAAGTCAATTCCTCCATAGACATTATCCCGAACCCAATCATAGGTAGCAGCACACTTCTTGGGGTAATTGGTTATTGGTTTAGCTGCTAAGTCCGTAGCTTTTTCACACGTTTTATTAGGATTACATACCACATTCATTCCGATTGCTTCTCCAAAGCTTTCTGATTTTGAACCTGCTCCGCAGTCAAGCCCTACACAGTCTCCAGCAGGAGCCCTGTACCTATAGGTTTGGATATAGGGACCATCTACGCCTGTGTCGTAACAGTCTGTGTTTTCATTTGATGCGCCGTCTTTTTGTGCTAATTGCTCTACGTTAAAAGATTTGAAAAAAGATTGATTTCGACGTTGAATGATATGAGCTGATTCATGGATCATGCTCCATCTCATATCGTCTTTTGCGCAGACTGGTTGCATGTATCCAGAAAGCCTTATTGAATCATTGTCAAAATTCCCCCCGCCTGTAAAATCACAAATGTTATTTGGATTTCCATCTTCAGGGGGCTTTAGGTAAATTTTAATCTTCCCAAAAGCTTCAATGTTCAAAAGCTTCCTATATCTTGGCGCTCTCATGGGTTCAGAATAAGCTTCGTATGCAAAATTTATTTCTGCGGAATTGTCGTTTGCCTTTGTGCAGTCGGTCAATGAGGACAAGCTGTAGTTTGTGCATTTATATACGTCAAAATATTCAAGGAAAACATCTTTCGTAGGTTTTGGCGGAAGCGCGACTGAGCCGCCTATGCTGGTTCCTGCACCTACGATAGTAGTTGCGTTATCTTTTGCATAATACCCATTTTCAGAAGCGGAAACTACCTGGGGTGGGGTATCTAGTTTTTCGCAAACACCCTTCCTTCCTGTCTTTATGGAATAATCATTGGTGACCTCAAAGGGAATCCCGCTCCTATACTCAACGCAATAATTACTGGTGCATGTATCATTGCGTCTGCAAGCAGAGCTAAAGGCGCAGGGCCCCTCAAATCCTGATATTTCACAACTGTTATCTGGTTCTGAGCCCTTCGGAATACAACCTTTGTAAACGTTTGCGCTGCAGGTGGTATTGCTAGGACAGGTTCCATTTTCACCAGCGATCGTAGGGTCTAGGCTCGGGTCGCCACAGGTAGATGGATCACAGATAACGCCTTTGTTTACATATTTACATTTATAATTAAATCCATCATGCACTATGAATGCATTTTGTCCATCTCTTTCTTCGCATGTGACGCATTGCCCTCCTGCTTGTCCGGCGAATGCGGGGTTTGGGAATAAGATAAACACAAGAGTAGCAAGATAGATAATTGCAAAGAAAATTGCCTTCATAGTTTTAGCCTAACCAAATCTTACATAACTTGCAAATTTTTAGCATCCTGGAGCAAGTGGGTTAAACTTGCGTCCTGAATTAATAAATTCGCTTGTTGTTTCTTGATTCAATAAAAACATAATTGGCAAATTACAGGTGCCTTCTTTTGATAGGCCTTTTGATAAGAACCAATCGACTGCCTCTTTTTTCGCTAAGTCAACATTTGAAGTTAGAATATCTGCTTGAAAAAAGTCAGGGCTTGAAAGGTAGCCCAATAAGACATTTGGGCTTGAGTAAAGGGTTCCGGACTTATTACCAATCTCAGAAATAATTAAAGCCCTTTTTTCTTTATCAGTTTCAGATAAAACTCTGTCACTTGTTAATTTATCATATAGCTTTCCCCTGGTTCCGCTTTGAAATTTAAGTATTGATTCGCTTGAGCGGTTAGGCTCAATTGTTTGTTTCGGGGTAACCTGCTCTTGTTGCGTGGTTGAGGTTCTTGAGAAAAAAATAAACAGAAGGGTTAGGAAGCCAATAATACAAAAAAAACCAGTTATTAAAAGTAGAATGTGTTCTTTTTTAATTTTCTTAAAAGTGTTTGTAATCATGCTACATATCTCTGCACTGAGGCTCATTCATATTACCATCTCTACAGTATTCAATTGCAACTAGCCAATACTTAAATCTTAACCCAAGCCCGTCAATTACCTTATTGTGATTAACGGCATTTTCTACCTGCTCTTTCCATGTGACGTCTCCCCGAGTTCCGCCCCTTGCTTTAAGTTCGCCGGGAGGATTGCTGCTTCCCATCTGGAATAGCCCCCATGCTCCTCTTTCGGCCCAAGGCTCCCTGCACCTTTTTTCTATTGGATCCCAGGCAGAGTCATTGTCGCCGCATCCCCAGTTGTTTGGAGCATAGCTACTTTCGCCGGGTATAATTACATCAAACCAAAAATCAGCCCACTGTGGGTCCTTTTGTTTCAGTAAATCATAAAGATCATTCCTTTCCCGGTATGTATCAAGCGTGCAATCAGGGTCACCGAAGTTTTTGGGAAGAAGCTTGTTGTCTAAAACATAACCATATTTTCGGTCCTCACAATATGTATCATTTGGCGCAATTCCACTTGCGATAGGGGGAGCGCCACCAGAAGCGCCTTCAATCGTAAGCAGATTTTCAACAACAATGTCATTTTGAGGTCTGACAACTAATTCAAAAACAAAACTAAGAATTTCTTTACCCTCATTCTTGGGATTAGAGTTTTCAGGATAAAGTTTCCATCTAATTTTTCCAGGATCAGATAGGCTATATGTTCCAGTTGCAGATATAAAAGTTGTGCCTGGTGGAATATTAGCAACTGCAGTTAAATCCTCAGGAGCATCAGTTGCTATTGTTGTGTCAATAAGTACGATTACATTGTAATTAATATTTAAACCATTCTGAAGAGTCTCTGGTGCGCTAATAGAATAAGATATTCCGGGATATGGACTATCTATAAACTCTCTAGTTTCCTGGTCGCAAAAAACAAGACAAGTAGAGCTAAGCAGAAAAACAACAACCATAAGAAGTGCGATGCCTGCGATAAGTAAAATTGGCCAACCAATTACAGCTATAATAAACCCAGCTATTAAGGCAACGCCTCCGATTACAAGTCCAACAATTGAAATTAGAGACACGACGGCAAGAGATATGACAGTCGTAATAACAGTAGTTATGGCTGAAATTGCAGCTCCGATTATTGACTTTTTTATAAAATTAACTAGAAAGTTTAGAGGATTAAGCAGGTTTTTTAATTTTCCTGCATACCCTTTTAGTTTTCCTGTAAATCTGCCAAGAGAGGAGGAGGTAATTTTCTTTTTTAATTTTCCCGGGGCAGCTTTTATGCTGGTAATTTTTTTGCCAACTCTTGTATTAGAAAACCATTTTTTAAATCTTCCGTATTGTCTTCCAGGGCCACCAAAAAAATGCCTAATTCTTTTATTTGCGCTGGATAATTTTTGGGCTATCCAGGTCTGGGCAATCCTGTCTTTAATGCGCGAGGGAATATCTGTTAGCTTTTTATATTTGTCATTGATAGATTCAGCTAGTTTTCCGGCTCTACTTTCTTTTAATTTTTTCTTTGTTTTATTTACTTTTTCTTCAAGGCCAGAATCGTGATATTTTTTCTTAACGCGCGATTTTTTTCTTTCTTCTTCCTCTATCTTTTCTTTTCTTTGAATTGCAGCCTGAAGCTGGGGGTCATTATGTTGAGCAAACCATTCCTTGGCTTGCTCAGGAGAGCGAAGGATAAGGGTATCGTTGAACTCATTATTTACCAGGTCAAGGTGGTCTATGGGAATGGCCATTCTTTTTTTTGGATCCATTGTTTTCCATCTCATTGCAGCATTAAGATTTTGTTTTTTTCTTAAATCAACAAACTCCTGATATGCTAAGTTTTTTCTTTGAAGCTCACGCTTGTTAAGAGCCATGGCTAATGCATGGTCATCAGGATTTTTTGAGGCCCAGCGTCTTACTGTGTGATGATTTTTTGCAACAAGCTCGTCGTAATACTGACTATGTGCTCTTTCATATACTTCTTCTCGGCTCCTGGGTCTTTCCGGCGGGGGAGTTTTGCCAGATTTTTTATATTCTTCCTCTTCTCTGTCCCATTGGGCTGCTGCATAGTTTGCCCGGTATTCAGCTGTTTCCTTAGAGTCTTTATAGGATCCAGGTGACAAAAAAATACCTCCAATTGCTCCGGCCCCGAGCCCAACTGCGCCAATACCAGTTGGTCCAGAAGGCTCCAGTGCAATTTCTTGATCTTGCTCTCCAATCGGAACTTCAACTCCTTGTGATTGCTGTTGGTATATGTCATCTATCCCAGACCAGATGACCTTAGCGTCAAGTCTATTCTCAAAGGCAATTTTTTGAAATTCCGAAAAATTCCCCCCCCTTTTTGCATTAAAAAGTCTAACTCTTGCATTAGGAGGAACTGCGCTTAGTAGCTTTGCGGTGTGAGTTGCATTTTCAAAGCTTAATTTATTTTCTTTCCCATCCATACTTACTTATTTTGATCAAAATCAGAAAAACCAGGTACGATTTGAGGAGTTTGTGCGGGTTGTGTTTGAATTGAGCTTGGCTGAGCCGCCCCAGAAGGAGCGCCAAGCGAAGTGTCGTTCATTATCTTTTCCTGTTGCGCTCTTTTTAAGAGCTCCTCTGGATTTGAAGTTATAAGATTGTGTTCGAAAGGAGCCGAGAGAACTTTCATAGACACATGGCTTTGTCCTGCGAAAAATAATCCTTCTCCTACGTTTGCAGAAAGAAGCAATTGTTTTTCTTGCTCAGATAAATAAAAGATTTGAGATACAAGATCGATCTCGGTAGGGCTCTGTTTTAAAAGCATTTGAATAGATGAGTTTGACAAGATTGCCTTGCCATAATCCGTAGAGAGAAAATCTTGAACGTCTTGCGTAGCTGTGGTTAGAGCTAAGTAATATTTCCTTGCTCTTTTGGCAATTCCATGTACAAATGAAGCAGAATCCTGATATTTCATAAGATACCACGCTTCATCAAGAACCAAGAGTCGTTTTTTAAGATCTTTTCTTACCCTTGTCCAAATAAAATCCAAGATTATTTGCATCGCAACCGGCCTAAGTTGATCTTCAAGGCCCTGTGTAGAAAAAGCAGTTAGTGGGTTTTTAATATCAAAGTTTGACTGCTGATTAAATATGCCAGCCATGCTTCCTTTTATAAATTTTTCAAGCCTAAGCGCAAGATCTCTTGAGATTGGATCCTCGTTCCCATTCAGGACTTTATATAAGTCTTCCATCAGGGGCGGTTCTTTGGTTTGAGTCTTAGGGTCAGCGGTAATGCCTTTTTGCCGATAGGTTTCGACAAGCGCTCTGTCTAAGATTGCATCATGGGAGGCATCAAGTTCTCCCATAACGATTCTTAAGAGCGCATGAAGAGAAAGAATTTTAAGTCCAAGTTCGTTTTCTCCCTCTTCATATCTTCCAGATAGATCAAAAGGATTGATTTTAACAGGAGAGGCGGGTGTAAATTCTATGTATTCTCCACCCATGGTTGTTGTTAGAATTCCATACTCCCCCTCAGGATCGATCACGATTACTTCTGTGCCAAACATGAATTGCCTCATGACCTCAAGCTTGATCAAATACGATTTTCCTGATCCTGATTTACCAAAAACTACCTCGTTTCCGTTCTCAAGTGAATAGCGGTCAAAAATGATTAGAGATCCATTAAGTTGATTAATTCCATACATAACGCCTTTATCCTGAGTAAGTGTTGCTGATGTAAAAGGAAAAGTAGAGGCAAGCGAAGTGGTGTCCATGTTTCTGGGTAGAAACAATTGATCTTCGGCTAAGGGAATAGTAGATTTAAAGCCGTCTTCCATCTGAAGTGTTGCGGGCTTTGCGATTACAAGAATTGATGCCAGGAGAGTTTTCAGTCTTTTTGAAGCTTCATCAAGGTCTTCTTTGCTGTCTGAGATAAGGGTTACGTAAAGACTGAACTGGAAGAATCTCTCAATGCCTTTTGCAAGCTCCTCTTGTACCGCTAGCGCATCTTCTAAGGCAGCTTGGACTGATGGATCCAAAACCTTATTATTCTCTTGCTGTTCCATTAGAGTGGCTTCCATCTCTCCGATTTTTCTTCTAAGGTCATCAAGCGCGTCCGGAGAAGATGTTGGATAGCAAAACATTGAGATGTTTAATGAGTGTTCGAAATCTATTAATGGCTCAAGCCAGTTGGGCGACACAAACCTTGGATATCCTACTACGAAAAAGGTTTTGTGAAATTTATCACCCACCCTAATATGTCCAAAATCAACTTCGATTGAAGGAGGAGCTATTATGTCCGTTACGGAATTCATTCCTCTTTCTATTCTTTTTATTCCTTCATTTGCAGGATGAGGCTGGGCTCCCAGTATAGCTTGAGTCGTAAGCGATTGTGTTTTGTTTTTTTTAAATAAGTTCATAGCGAACATGACTACATAGTTAATGGTTACATAGTTAAGCGATTAGCTATTCTAGTTATGTAACTATTCAGCTATTTCACTGCTCCTTTTATTATAGTCGTATTTGCCTCTTCGGAAATATGTGCCCCGCTGTCTGAGTTATAGATTTCATAAAAAAGTCTTATTAATTCATTTTTTTCTAAAATTTTTGACTTTAACCCTATCCTTAGAAGTTCTTGGGTAACTGATTGTGCTTTTGAAATAAGAAGATTTTTGGAGTCCATGATAATTGCCTGTTTGTTTTTTGCATTTGCAATTCCTTCTGCGCCTTTTTCAAGAAAAGAAAAGGAGATTGCGAGATAAAATTTCTTATCAAGCACTGTATTTTTTTGCACTAACTGGGAAACGAAATCCTTATATTGGGTAATTTGCGAAGAAAGCCTGGGATTTCCTGCTTTCGCAGCTTGATCTTCGAGCAGTTTTAAATAAGAGCTGATATCCAGTTTTCTGCTTAAAATTACAATTTGAATCGGGAAAGAGAGCGAGTTTAGAAGGGAAGCGTATGAGAGGATTTTAACCTGCTGTTCTTCTTTAGACTGTAGAGCAAAGTTTGTAGCTACAACTTCCAAAATTAGGCATGCCTTTCCGCCTGAAAGAATTACTAAATTTTCGACAATATTCTCAATCTCGATAAATTTTTGTGTGGTTGCTGTTATTTTCTGAGCAGTTTGTTTCATATTAAATATAATTTGAAATTTTCATTTTTCAATTTTCAATGAATTTTAAATTAACAATTTTCATTTTGTACTAACTGCAATTTTTGAAAAAATTAGCGTTAATTCTTGTGCTTCGCTCCAAAGAGCCCGACATTCATCAGCTAATTCTGGACAAGCCTTAGATAAAAGCCTAAGCC
>CAYILI010000033.1:0-3197 GCA_964364105.1 uncultured Gammaproteobacteria bacterium
AATATACAATCAAACCAATAAATGTAAATAGATCAAACTTTTAAATAACTGTTGCTTGTGTGGGCTCTGGTGGAATCGGAGTTGCTTCTTCGCGTTTTCTTTCCATATTATAAAATCTAATTCTGTCGCCTCTGAATAGAAGATCTATTTCTCCTTGTGGACCATTTCGGTGCTTTGCAACTGATAACTTGGTTTGCATAACATCCGCTATCTCAGCATCAGGTCGATATAAAAACATAACGACGTCTGCATCCTGCTCAATAGCCCCTGACTCTCTAAGATCCGCAAGCTGAGGCTTCTTCTCTCCCCTATGCTCAACTGCGCGCGAAAGCTGAGAAAGAGCAAGAACAGGAATTTTTAATTCGCGGGCAAGATTTTTTAAAGCCTGAGAAACAATTGACACTTCCTGAACTCTATTCTCATAATGTTTTCCAGGGTCAACTAACTGAAGGTAGTCAACTATTATAATAGAAACATTATGTTCAAGCTGAAGACGCCTAGCTTTAGTTCTAATTTGAGAAACCGAAATACCCGGAGTATCATCTATGTAGATCGGTGCATCAGCTAAAACTCCCATTGCTTCAGAAAGTTTTGTAAAGTCCGATTCCGTAAGTCTTCCAGTCTTAAGTCTCCAGGCATCAACATCCGCTTGACCAACAAGTAAACGATCGACAAGTTCTTCCTGGCTCATTTCAAGAGAAAAAATACCCACAGATTTTTTCTCGTTAACTGCTATATGCTGTGACATATTAACAACAAATGCTGTTTTTCCCTGACCAGGACGAGCGGCGAGAATTAGCAAATTTGAAGCTTGCATTCCAGATAGAAGATTATCTAAATCCGTAAATCCTGTTTTTACTCCTCTAAGTCCTGCTCCAGATTTATGTAATTCGTCAATTCTATCAAAACTTTCAGCAAGACCAGCCTTAATCGGAACGAAACCTCTTATATTGTGTCCTTGAGTTATAGCAAACACTGATGCTTCTGCTTTATCTAATAAATCTTCAGCCTCTTTATCCTCCATAAAACCCATTTCGGCAATGTTAGAACCCAAACTGATTAATGAACGCTTGGTTGAATCTTCCTGAATAATCTGTGCGTAATGTTCAATATTTGCAGCAGTTGGAACTGCATTTAATAGCTCTGTTAGATATGATGCGTCAACTTTTGCCTTAAGGCTTTTTAACTCTTTAGTAAGCGTAAGGAGATCAATCGGCTTGGCGCGGTCATGAAGAGCAAGCATAGCTTCAAAAATTTTCCCATTATTATCATCGTAAAAATCTTTGGGTTTTAATTTTTCAGAAATTAAACTGATGGTATCCTTGCTCATGAGAATAGCGCCAAGTACGCTTTGCTCTGCTTCTTCATTATGTGGCGGGACTTTAGGTGTGGCCATAAGTTTTAAAATAATAGATCAACACTCTCGAAAAAACAATGACTCAATCAGTAACAAACACTAATTTTAGCCTAACAAAACAACTTCCATTTCCGCTGGGAGCTTGTCTGAGGTCGTTGAATATTTATTTGCACTTTCTATTTCATCTTTTCCAAGTGACTTTGCCACTTCTCCCTTTTTTGATCCATAAATTAGTATTACATTTGGCTCAAGTGCAGTTAAAATCGAATGATTAAACTCTTCGTCTGAATTAATAACAACAACTTGTGATTCTTCAATTTTGTCGTGGATTTTTTCAATTGCTTTTCCACTCCCCACAAGAACTTTAACATTATCTACATCAATTCTTACGATTTGCTCATTTTCAACTCTTGTGGTCGAAATTTTAACTCCGCTAATTTCATATTCCCCAGGGCCTTTTACTGTAATTCTGCTATCCTCAATTTTATCTGGGTTAAAACTAGAATCACTTTTAAGTAAAATCACGGCATCTGCTTCGGTTTTTGAGATAGAAATCGAGGGATTTATAATAATTGAAGCATTTTTACCCTTAACTTTTAGCGTATTCTCATTAAGTAATGTTATATCCATTTGCATATCCTACCATGTGTGCGTTTTCTTGACAAGATAATTATTTAAGTAGTATCATGAGCCTTACTTTAGCCTTGCACATACCCATGGCATATAGTATTTAATCCCAGGTGTTTTATGAAAAAAGAAAAAATCATTCTTTCTTTTATCGCTGCCTTAATTGGAATTGTTATGGCAATTGCTGCCTTCTTTTTATATCAATCAACGAAAAAGGTGGATCCAAGTGACGTTAAAAAAATTAACATAGAAAGCCCAACACCTACCCCAAGCTCATCTGTATTTATAACTATTGAAAAACCAAAGGACGAAGAGGTAACTGACGAGCGAATAATTACTATTTCCGGAAAAACTGTTCCAGCTGCTAAAATAGTAATACTCACGGAGTCTAATGAAGAAGCAGCAGTTGCAGCGAGTAACGGAAATTTTTCGACAGAAATAACACTGGATAACGGAGAAAATTTAATTGAAGTGAGTTCTATTGCAAAAAATGGTGAAATTGCAAAAACAAAACTGACAGTAACGTATTCAACTGAAACTTTTTAAGTATGCTTAAATTCTTAATTATTACTTTAATATTTTTTGCTCTTACAGTACCTCAAGCACATGGACAAACAAAAGCGCCAACAAAAAATGCTATCCCTACAAGTGATGAAATAGAGAAAATCTCAGATAAAGTTGACGCATTAAAAGATAAAGTTGCGTCTAGAGTTGCGCAGCTTAATTTAGTTGAAAGACGGGGAATTATAGGAATTGTTGAGGATGTTTCTGATACTCAAATTACCATCATAGACTTAAATGATAAAACGAGAATCATAGACGTAGATGAGCTGACTAAGTTTTCTTCAGAGGATGATAATTCATTTGGAATTTCAGACATTAAAAAAGGCTCAAAAATTTCAGCTCTTGGTCTTTACAATAAAGAGTCCCGTAGACTTCTCGCCCGATTTGTAAATGAAAAAAATATTCCCTTATTTATCTACGGCGTAATTTCAGAAGTAGATAAAGAAAAGTTTACCGTAAAACTTCTAACTGAGGACGCAAAAGAGTATACAATAGACGTAGAAAAAATTACAAAAACTTTTACTTATGATGATGGCGCACTTGAAACATCAGGATTTTCTAAAATTGAAAAAATGCAAAATGGCATAGTTATCGGATTCTTAGATCCTAAAGAAAACTATTAAGTATCTTAGATGGAATAAATAAAAAA
>CAYILI010000033.1:3207-11984 GCA_964364105.1 uncultured Gammaproteobacteria bacterium
CCGTCTTACTGCTTCCAGAATTATTACATTTCCCGATCTCCCAGCAAATCCAAACATCCCAGTGGCAATTGATAATGACACTAAATCCACCCCTACACCAACCCTGGAAAAAGAGGAAGAATGAAACAAGATTTTGAAAAGATTCTAAAAAAGGTTGACGCTGTTTTAATTTCTTCCCCTGCAAATATCATCTATTTAACTGGCTACTCAGGATTTTCAGAAACAGAAAGAGAATGTTTTTTAATAATTACAAAAAAATCTAATTTTTTGATTACTGATAAAAGGTACTCTGAGGCCCTAAAGAAGCAAACAGAAACTTTTATAATTAGGGACGAAGGAATTTATAAATTTCTAAAAGACGAGGCAAAAGCTTTGTTTAATAAATTAAACATTAATATAATTGGATTTGAAGAAAATGATTTAAAAGTTTCAGAGTTTAAATCTTTCAAAAAAATAGCAAACCTCAAGCCCGTTGATTTAGCTAACTTAAGAATTATTAAGACTAACGAGGAAATTGAAAACATAAAACTTGCATGTAAAATTACAGATCAAGCATTTAACTATATTCTCGAGAAAATCAAAATTGGTATATCTGAAAAAGAAGTTGCAAATTTAATCGAAAGATTTATAAAAGAAAAAAACGGCGAAATTTCATTTAAAACAATAGTTGCGTTTGGAAAAAACTCCGCCATCCCCCACCACCAAACTGGAAATTTAAAACTAACAAAAGATCAAATAATTCTTTTAGATTTTGGTGTAAAAATAAATAATTATTGCTCCGATATGACGCGCACTATTTATTTCGGAAAAGCTCCTGAAAAATTTAAATTGATGCATGAAACAGTTCTTGCAGCTCAGACTAAAACAATTCAATTTCTTAAATCATCAATCTTAAACCTGCCTGCCGGCAAGGCAGGTCATAAATCAATAAATGGGAAACAAATTGATAAAGCATCACGTGACTACATTATCAAGCAAAAATATCCAAGCATTCCCCATTCCATTGGCCACGGAATAGGAGTAGCAGTTCATGAAACACCCTTTATTTCTCCAAATTCCAAAGACATTATTAAAAATAATATGATTTTCTCCGTAGAACCCGGTATTTATTTTCCAGATTATGGCGGAGTCAGAATCGAGGACTTAGTATTAGTAAGAAATGGAAAGGCAGAGTTGATTTCCCAATCAAATAGAGAAATAATAGAGCTATAACTCTATGCTAGACGAACTTAAAAAAGATCTCTCCTCATTAAAACTTCTAATCTCATTAGGAACGATAGCAGTTGGGCTCTATCTTTTTGAATATGTAGTTAAATTTCTTCGGGATTTCTCAGACATAATAATTATAATTTTCTTTGGATGGCTTGTTAGCTTCATCCTAGAACCATTTGTAGATATTTTTACTAATTATTTTAAAGTTCCAAGAATAATCTCTACGGTTATAGTCTATGTTTTAGCAACAATTCTAATTGGACTAACTTTTATAGTATTCGTTCCAGATCTCTCAATCCAACTTAAAACCCTAGAGCAGCTACTTCCTACCTTTAAAGAAAATGCGCCTCCAATTGTAGCTGATGGAATAGATAATTTCACAAAATCTATTGGAAATTATACAAATATTATTCCATCTGTTACTCAATTTTTGGTTAACCTTGTGACCATCTTAATACTCTCTTTTTACTTGGTTGTTGATAAAGATAATTTAAACAGAAGAATGTTTGCCCTAACTCCTAGGAAATATCACGGGGAGATTAGATTTGTGCAAAAAGTTATTAACCAATCATTTGCTTCATTCGTAAGAATCCAGCTTCTTTGGGGAGTAGTAGGAGGCGTTATAACTTGGATCGTTTTAACAATTTTTGGAATAAATTTTGCAGGCTCTACCTCTCTAATCGCAGGAATTCTAACAGCTGTACCCGTAATTGGTCCGCTTATTGGAGTCATCCCTCCCCTACTTGTCGCACTAGTAGAGAGTCCAGATCAGGCCTTGATAATTTTTCTCATCATATTCGTAATTCAACAATTTATTTTCAATGCCATTGGTCCAAAAATTATAGGCAGCGCATTTAACATAAATCCAGTTATCGTTATTCTTTCCCTTTTAATTGGCATTAAAGTCGCTGGTGCGACAGGTGCAGTTTTTGCAATTCCAATCGCAAGTATAATTCTCATAGTTGGCCGCGAATACTACAATTTTTACTTTAAAGAAAGAGAAGATTAAGACTATAAGCTTGACATCTAAAATTCTTTATGTCAGAATATATTTAATGAAAAACGGATTTAACACATCATATTGGTATCATGTTCGTCGCAGCGGCGGATGTGATTTTTGTGTTTAAAAAATAAAATTAAACAAAATCATTACCGCCGAAAGGCGGTTTTTTTGTGCCTGTCCCGCAAGAATCGCTATTTGAACCGTGTTCGAATAGAACTGGAAAGGTGAAAAATGAGATTTGTGGGAGTAAAAAATATGAATAAAGAAATTGATTATTATTATGGGAAAAGAAAATACAGTCGCTATTATTGGCGGAGAAGGAGCTATGGGAAAAATGACTGATACCTTATTTAAAAATATTGGTTTTCAAACTGTGCCCTCGGACATAAAAAAACCTGACCTCCCTACTCCCCGAGAAGCTGTAAGTGAATCCGGAGTAATCTTTCTTTCCGTACTTCCAATCGTCGAAGTCCCAAAGATAATTAGAGACATAGAAGGTTTTGTATCCCCTAATCATGTAGTTCTAGACAACGTGGGCGTAAAAGGTCCTATTATAGATTCTCTAAAAAGACTTGATTCATTGGGAGCTAGCGTTTGCTCAACTCACCCGTTAACCCGTCCTGTACCTGATTCTAATTTAACTGATTTAACAAATAAACAGGCATTAATCATGGGAATCGGAGCAAATTCTTCAAGGGCAAACGGTTAGCTAAAAACTTGTATGCTAGTGCTGGAATGGAGACAATTCCATTTCATATCAATAGGCATGACCCTCTTGCTGTGCGGATTCAACTCGTACCGCACCTCGTAATGAGAGCTGTGCAGAAAGCAATTCCTAATTTAGAATTAGGCTGGATAAGATCTCCTAATTTTGAGAAGTTTTTTATTGGTTTTCAAAGCGTTATCAGTCAAAACCCTGACATCTCAGATGAAATCATAAATAGCCTTAAAGATACAAAGGCAGGAAAATTATTCATTAAAAGAATGATTAAAGCATTTGAGCGTTTATTAAAAAACTAAAGAAAGGAAATTTTTATGAAAGTTAATCTACAACAATTTATTAGATCAGATATAAAAACCTTGGAGGAATATATTCCTGCTAATTCGTTGTGGGATCTACAAAAAAAGTTTGGAAAGATAATAAAGCTTGATGCCGGAGAAAATCAACTCGGCTATTCACCCAAAGTAGCAATGGTGATACAAAACGCTAATCTTTTTAATTTTTATCCTGACCCCGAATACAAAGAATTACGCAAAGCCTTGGCTTCTTATGCTGGGTCGAGGATGGAAAACATTATGGTTGGCGCTGGATCAGACGAGTTAATTGATCTACTGCTCAGATTGATTCTTGACCAAAATGACGAAGTTATCAATTGTCCCCCAACCTTCGGGATGTATTCTGTGTTAATCAAAGTTAACAGAGGGAAAGTTATTTCTGTGCCCAGAAAAGATAATTTCTCTTTAGATATTGATGGAATTTTAAAAAAAATTACTAGTAAAACTAAAATTATTTTTGTTTGCTCACCAAATAATCCAACTGGCAATAGCACAACTATGAATGACGTTATTACTCTGTTAAAAACAGGGAAATTAATCATTGTAGACGAAGCGTATTTTGAATTCTCTAAAAAAAGTTTTATTACACTTATTCCAAAGTTTAAAAATCTTATTATATTAAGAACTTTTAGTAAATGGGCTGGGATTGCAGGCTTAAGACTTGGATATGGAATTATGGACGAATTTTTAGTTAAGCAGATATTCAAAATTAAACCTTTATACAACGTAAGTCTTATGGCGGAAATTGCTGGCATAGCTGCGCTTAATGATGCAAGAACATACAAAAAAATTATTCAGAATATTTCATTGGAAAGAAATATAATGAGTAAGGAAATAGGAAAACTTAATTTTCTTACGGTGTTCCCCTCTGAAGCAAATTTACTTTTTATAAGAATAAACGATGGTTTTGAAAAAATAAGAGAGGCTTTTGAAGCTAAGAAAATTTTCGTTCGTTACTATCAATCAGAGCTCACTGGAAACTCAATTAGATTGAGTATTGGCACACCTGAGCAAAATAACGTAGTTTTAAAAACGTTGATTAATTTAGCTGAGGTATTATATGAATAAATTAGATAGATTAATAAGGATCTTAAAGATTTTAGAGGGCTAATTGCTGTTGCCCTGCAAAGAAAAAGGATGGTATGATACGAATATGAAAGTTGAACCTAGAACACTAAAAGGCTTCCGCGATTTCTTGCCAAAAGAAGCAAGAAAAAGAGCCTATGTTTTAAACATCTTAAAAGAGGTGTTTGAGTCTTATGGTTTTGAACCACTTGAAACTCCAGCTCTAGAATATGAAGATATTTTATCTGGAAAATATGGCGATGAGGGCGACAAGTTAATGTATAAATTTACAGATAATGGAGATCGTAAGGTAGCAATGAGATATGATCAAACAGTTCCACTCGCTCGTGTCGCAGCTCAATATGCAAATGATCTTCCTCTTCCTTTTAAGAGATATCAGATCCAAAATGTTTATCGCGCTGAAAACACACAAAAAGGAAGATTCCGAGAATTTCTCCAAGTAGACATAGATACTGTCGGCTCCACTTCCCTATTAGCAGATGCAGAAATAATCGCAATTGCCGTAAAGTCATTTGAAAAATTAGGATTTAAAAATTTTAAAGCAGTAATAAATGATCGAAGAATTTTTCAAGAGTTAATTAAAAATAAATTGATTGATGAAAGTTCGCTTATATTAATTTTACGAGCAATTGACAAACTTGGAAAGATCGGCGAAAAGGGAGTTTTAGAAGAGCTTGGAAAAGCTGGAATAGATAAAAATCAAAGAAAATTATTATTAGATACCATAAAAAATTTCGTACCCGACAAGGATTTCTCGAATATTTTTGAATTGTTAAAAGATCAAGGCATTAGCGAAAATAATTTCGAATTTAATCCCACTCTTGCACGCGGACTTGATTATTACACTGGTGCAATTTTTGAAATTGTTTCAGACGATTATCCTACTGGATCCTTAGGCGGAGGTGGAAGATATGATAATTTAATTGGAATGTTTTCCAATAGTCCAATTCCTGCAGTAGGTTTTGCTTTCGGTTTTGACAGAGTAATTGAAGCGATGACAGAGCTTAACCTCTTCCCTGCTGATTTAGAAGAAGCAAAAGTTTTAGTTACAAATACCTCACCTGATTCATCAAAAATCGCAAATGAGTTAAGAAGTAAAGGAATTAAAACAGAACTTTATGTCGACGAAAAAGATTTAGACAAACAGTTAAAATACGCTGATAAGAAACAGATTCCATTTGTTCTAATCGCGGGGCAAACTTTAACTCTAAAAAACATGAAAACCGGAGAAAAGAAAGAAGTCATTCTCGATGTCATCCTGAACTCGTTTCAGGATCCCGAAATAAATTCGGGATGACAAGTATGAAATTGCCTATTCTTGCACTTATCATAGCCAATGTTATTTGGGGAGCTTCTTTCCCTATTTATAAATGGGCACTTTCGGATATCCCCTCTCTTACATTTGTTTTCTTACGCTTTTATATAGGCGCATTAATTTTACTTCCATTCGTATATAAAAATTTAAAAGTAGAACGAGAAGATTGGTGGGATTTATTCTTAATGTCTTTCGTCGGAATTACGATTTCAATTTCTTTATTAATTCTAGGGCTAAAATTATCATCAAGTATTAATGCTCCTATTATTATGTCAGCGGGACCTGTGGTTTTAATCATAGGATCAATTTTTTATCTAAAAGAAAGGCTAAAAAGAAAAGTAGTAATTGGAACATTCGTTAGCTTAATTGGAGTTTTATCAATAGTAATCCTGCCCGTTTTTAAAGAAGGGCTAAACGGGAGCGTTCTCGGAAATTTATTTTTAGTAGGAGCTGCGATCACATCCGTTATTCATGCACTTTTACTCAAAAAAATTATGCCAAAATACAAACCCCTCCCAATTGCTTTTTGGCAATTTCTAATCGGCTCTCTTCCTCTTCTTCCATTCTTTTTTATAGAACTTAATCAAACACATTGGACTTCGGACATTAATATGAAAATAATAATTGGGTTATTTTTCGGAGCAGTACTAGCTACAGCTATCGCTCACTCAATTTATGCATATCGTATTAAATTTATAAAAGCTTCTGAAGTGGGAGTATTTACTTATGTAGATCCTGTAGCGACAATTGTCGTCGCTGTTCCTCTTCTTCACGAAGAAATTACTCCTTTATATTTAGCAGGGGCTGCATTTGTATTCCTGGGAATTCTTATAGCCGAGGGCCGTCTCCACTATCACCCATTACACCGCTTGATTCGAGACTAAGCTACCTCAATATTTAAGTTATCCTCACTAGAATTAACTGCTTCTTTAATTTTAAGAGCATTATCAACAATAACCATATGGTTCCTAGAAGATATACCTAATTTTTTGAATATTTGCATAGCCCTAAACTTCATTGAACTTGGAGCTAAATTAAATTTTGCTCCGATCAATTCATAAGTAACACCAGGATTATTAATTATTTCATCGTATATTTCTCGTTCTTGGAACTTAAGTCCGTCTAACTTTAAAATATATCCTTCAGGAATAACCTCTTCAGCTCTGATTTTACCTTCTTGCATTGCTCTTACAACTGCGTCAACAGAATTACTGGCTTCGTACATCGATCGCGCTTCGCTCATTAAATTACTATAAACATTATGAGAAATTCCCATAGCCCTACTGGCTTCAAAATCAGTTATCCCGTATGCGAAAAGTGACAGAGCTTGATTAATTAGCTTTTTTCTATCTTCTCCTTGAGATGTTTTTCTTACCTCTTGCGGGAGAGGAATACCATCAAAAATATCTATACCCTCAGACACATTTATATCTTTCTGCATAGTTTCTCTTTTCTTTCTTTCTGCAAAATTATTGAAGATTTTTGCTCGTCTCCTTGTAATTCCCAATTTGCTCCAAACACCACTGGCATCAGCTTTGAATCTTTGATAAGAAATGCCAACTGAATGAGCCAACTCTTTAAAACCCACATCCTCCCCAGAACTCACTATTGCTAGATAAGTTCTCCTTTCAGAAGCAGTAAGCTGACCAAGCTTTGCAACATCAAATCCCTCCTCTAATTCTTCCGGGGGGAAAAACACCTAATTCTATACCTTTACTAATTGCATCTATAGCTGTAACAACTCCCATTTTAGAGAGTGTTTCAGATATAATATTTTTTACTGTATGCTTACTTACACCAAGCTCATTAGCGATTCTTTCATTTGACAAACCCTTTCCCGCAAGGAAAAGAATTTCTACTTGTCTCTGAGAAAGCGGATTACCAATGATTTCTCCTCTCAGATTAGCTTCAGGCATCTCTTCTAATCGCGTTGAGTTTCCCTTACCCTCTGAACTGCCCATTCTTATTGTCTGCGGAGAAAGTGGACGGGTAAGTTCTGTCTGTACTGCAATATTACTAATCGCTTCTCTGGGTAAAACTACTGGCTGATATGGTCGCGTGTCTGGATTAATTCCTGCATCTGACATACTTATATCTTATCAATTAAAAATTAGAATTGTCACTATTTCTATATAATAATTCGCAACTTCGGCCATTTATTTAACCACTTTTTTTCCTTAACTCTTCTTTCAAAAACTTCCGGATCATGAGAATAGAGTTTTTTATAGAGCGAGTTTGGTCTCGCCGTTAAATTTACTAAGTCGGATATTCCATGCGGAGCTAGTAAAATTAATTTTCCCTTTTCTAAACACACCCCAATACAAGTTGCTGTTTCTGCCCAATCTTTTAGTGCATCTTCAGAATTTTTATATGGGTTTGTTTTATGGAATAAATGCATTCTTGCCTGATTTGTAACTGACCATTTTACGTCTGGCATTAAATTATTTAATTTTTCTTGATATCTATCTTCTGCTTTCGTTGAATATGACTCCAATTCATCTGGATTGAAATCTGATTTATCAAAATAAATTATATCTACATCATTTAGTGGCGTTCTTTTTCTATATTCGCTTAGAAAGTCCCAAACCTTATCTCTTATAAAACCAGCGCCTATCCACCAATCAGGTAAATTCAGACTTTCTGCAGCCCGCAATACACCCATCATCCACTTATCTTTTTTTATCAAATTAAGAATGTCGTCTTCATTCATAAAACTATTTTCTTTTTTTCAATATCATTTATTAAATTTTGCATATTAGTAGAAAGATTATATTTTCTTAAATCAGTTATTGGAATATATTTGAACCAGTCAAAACTCACAGGTTCCCCTATTCTTAAATCTTTTTCATTTTCAAGTTCACCGAGAAACCATGAATAGTCTAATTCAAATTCTATACTTCTAAAAATTGTATTACCTAATTTTCTTTTTATTACTACGCTTGCGCCGAGCTCTTCTTTAAATTCCCTCACGGCTGTAATATCTAAAGATTCATTTGGTTCGGCTTTTCCGCCAGGCAATTCAAGCCAGTCTTTATCGATCCTGTGAAGTAACAATATGGAGTCGTCTTTAACAATTACACACCCTGCAGCCTTTTTCATTCCAAA
>CAYILI010000034.1:0-11673 GCA_964364105.1 uncultured Gammaproteobacteria bacterium
CGGTCGCTTCTTTTACTCCGTCAATTTTCTTGAGGCTTTTTTCGATGACATTAACGCAAGATGCGCAGTGCATCCCTCTAATTCCAAAATCTTGTCTTGTTTTTTCCATTTAAATTACAACAATTTTCCCATGATACATATTCATTCCGCATGAAAAAAAGTATTGACCCTTTTTGGTAGGTTTAATTTCAATTGAAACTTTTTGATCAAGAGGCAGATATTTCTTAATTTTGAAATCCGATATAACTACTTCTTCAAGGCAATCTGAGGAATCTGTTCTTAGAAAATTAATTTTTGTAGGCTGATTTAACTTAACTTGAATACTTGAAGGTTTATACCCACCAGAAACATTAATGTCAATCTCGCTCTTTGCGACAACTATATCCTCTTTTTTCATAAAGAAGAACCAATATGTAAAAATCATTCCTAAAGTTCCTAAAATTAAAACAATTATTTGATCTATTTGCATTAATCATTACTCCCATTCAGTTAACCATTTTCGCATTAAATCAATCTCAGAGGTTTGGGCTAAAATTATGTCATCGGCGAGTTTTTTCATCTCAGGCCTATCTGTTCCATTTTTAAGCATATTCGCCATCATGACCGCCATCTGATGATGCACAATCATGTCCTCTACAAATGCCCTGTCAAAGTCATCTGCATTTCCTAGATTAACTAAATCTAAATCCCCGCCCATCATTCCCATATGCATTGAGCTCTGCCTTGAAGAACCCATCATTCCATGTTGCTGCATTACCGAGTTATCTGTGGGAAGTTCTCGATCAAACCAATTTTTGTACCAAGCCTTCATTTGATCAGTTTCTTTAGTTTGAGAGAAAATAATATTGGCAGCCAATTCTTTCACTTCAGGACGTGTGGCTTTTTCTAACGCCAATTCGCTCATGGTAATTGCGTCTTCATGATGAGGGATCATCTGTTCTATAAAATGAGCATCAATTACATCTGAGTCTTGAGGAATCGCATTTCTACCCATCATGCCCCCCGGATAAATAATTGGTTTTGCAGAAACATAACCATAAACTGCAAGTCCCCCTATCACCAAACCAATGACTAGAAATATTATTTTATTATTCATTTATTTACTCTCTTAAAAAGCGTTACTAATTCTTCAGATGCTTTTGGATCTTCTGACATAAATTGGTGTTTTACGTGTGTATTAACGTGTCTTTCAAATAGTACGGAGTCAAGACTTTTTAATGAATTTTGGATAGCAAGACTTTGATTTAAAAGATCTATGCAGTATTCATCAGACTCAATCATTCGCTCTAACCCCTCAAGCTGACCTTTTATAATATTTAATCTTTTTTGGGCTTGTTCTTTTTTATCGGAGTAATTATGTTTCATAAAAATAATATATACCCCGGGGGGGTATATGTCAAGAATCAAATTGACCGCTTTCTTAAAAAAACATATATTAGATATGTGGCGAAGAAAAAAATTAAAAAAATCCAATATCCAAGTAAAAATAAAATGGTATTTTCAATTCTGGCGACCGTAGGAGTCGTAGCAGTTTGGCGCGGAATCTGGATAGTTTTTGATTCTCTTCCCTATTTTGAAAGACCACTTGTCGCAGGAGGGATGGCTATTCTTATTCTAATAATCGCAGGTATTTATTTTAAAAAAATCAACTTCTGGTAAAGACTACTACATTTCCGCTCGCTCTTCTCCTGCCGATCTACTTTTAACTGGAGTTGGAGTAAATGGATTTTCAAAAGCTCTATTTAAAACATCTGCTTGTAGTTGAGTGTTTCCATTCCACTCATCCTCATTTAATACCTGGCTTCCTGCGCCCAACACTGTAATTCTACCCGTGTAATCAGCTATTACAAATAAACCAAAGATATCCTGAGATCTAAAAGTCTTAGTGAATCTTCCAATTCCAATAGTCAATTCAGATGGTATTGACCAGTTTACACCAATACTGCTTACTTCAAACACTGGCTCAATTGGCGAACTATATGAAGTAACAAAACCTCCTTCAACTTTCAATCTATAAGGCCATCCGTCTCTAACTGACGCCATGTTTCCTCTTCCGATAGCATTATACAAACCTTCAAGTTCTGTTATTAATCCCGGAAACTCACTCTTATCCATGTAAGTTCTTGCACGTTCATGTCTTTCTTGTGCCTGCTGTCTTTCTAACTCATGTGCTACTTGAGCGACACGCAATCTTTCTTGCTGTATTTGAGCTTGGGCTGCTACGCGAGAAGCCTCAGCATTTCTTCTAGCTGTAGCTTCTTCAGCAATTCTTCTTAAATTTGGAAATCTTCCATTATCTGGACTCATAGCCTCATATTATACTATAAGTCTATGCTTAAAGCAATTTAGTTATAGAAATGGTACAATGCTAGTTCATGGGATATCCAAATAGAGATAACAGGGGAGGATCACGAGGAGGAGGACGCGATTTTGGCGGAAGAAGTTTTGGCGCAGAAAAGCGTTTTAGACCTGCAGAATTACATAAAGCCACTTGTAGTAATTGCGGAAATGAATGTGAAGTTCCTTTTAAGCCAAGTGGGGACAAACCAGTGTACTGCAGAGATTGTTTTGCAAAAATGAAACGCTCAAATGAAGAAAAGAGCTTTGAAAGAAGAGATGATAGATCCACTCAAGTTCAAAGACCAGCTCCAAGATCTAATGAATTAGACGCGATCAATTCTAAGCTAGATCAAATCCTAAAATTACTGGAGAATCAAACAGAAACTCTAGCTCCAGCAGAAACATTTGCAGAGCCAAAAGTAGTTGCAAAAAAGAAAAGAGTATCTAAAAAAGCAGTAGAGTTAGCTGACACGCCTCTTGAAGAACCCACCACTGAGTAATTATTTCTTCACTTATCTTTTCCTAAAAACCTAATGATAATCGCTAAAAATATCTCATACTCATATTCCAGACTTATTGTTTATAACGACTCTACTTTTAACATTCAAAAAAATGAAAAAGTGGCACTCGTTGGACCAAATGGAGCTGGAAAATCTACTTTATTTAAGCTCTTGTTAAAAGAGGAGCATGTCTCTGATGGAGAACTTCAGGTTATTGGAAAAGTGGGGTACGTTCCGCAGGAAATAAAACACGATCCTATTCTTGAGGCAGCCGCTGACATCCAAAGCTACATAGATCCAAATATAACTAAAGAAGATTGGGAGCTAATAGTAATGCTTAGCCATTTGGAGGTTAATGCAGATCTTACTGAAGTTCCTAAAAAACTCTCAGGTGGCCAAAGAACGAAGCTAGCGCTTCTTCGTGCAATTCTTGATGAACCGGATATTTTACTTCTTGATGAGCCAACTAACTTTATGGATATCGAAGGAAAAAGATGGTTTATGGAATTTTTAGGCGAATATCCAAAAACTCTAGTTGTGATTTCTCATGACATAAATCTTTTAGATGATCATATCGATAAAGTAATCGCCATAAATCCCATGACTAAGAAAATTGAGGAATATAAAGGTAATTATTCTAAGTATGTAAAAACAAAAGGAAATATTGACGAAGCTCTTAAAAAAAGATTTGAAAATGACCAAAAAGAAATTGTGAGAATGAAAAAAAGTCTTCAAAAAATGGCTAGAATGAGTTCTGAAAAAGGTGCTAGAGCCAGAGCAAACGTACAAAACAGAATTGAAAGAGTAACGGCTGCTCTTCCTGAACTTCCTCCTGAAATTAGGCACATTAAATTTAATTTGCCAGACCCTATTCACACGGGTGAACGCCCAATTGCTGCAAGAAATATTTTTAAAAGCTATGATGATGAGCTAATTCTTGAAGATGTTTCTCTTTCAATTAGACGGGGCGAGCGAATAGCACTTGAAGGGCCAAACGGGGCAGGAAAATCAACTTTCATAAAAATTCTTATGGAACGCCTCGAGCCTGACTCAGGGGAAATTCTAAAAGACAAAAATCTTCATATAGGATATTATTCACAGGAATTCGAAACCTTTGATTTTAATAAAACAATTATGGAAACTGTAGAATCTGTTTGTGATCTTCCCCTTAACCAAACGCGCCCAATTCTAGCTAAATTTAACTTTCTAAGAGAGCGAATTTACCAAAAAATTGGAACGCTTTCTGGAGGAGAAAAAACCAGACTCTCAATCGCTCTTCTCATGCTTCAGGGATATAACCTTTTAATCCTTGATGAACCGACGACATATCTAGATATGGAATCCCAAAGAATAATACTTGAAGCTCTAAAAGCATACAAAGGTGCTATGTTATTTGTATCTCATACTGAAGAATTTGTAGAAGGATTAAAACCAAACAGAATCCTTCTTCTCCCTGAAAATAAAATTAAATACTGGGTCTCAAATGACCCCAACAACTACACAGCCTAAAAAATTAAAAACATCTAGGAGATAAAAACTCTTACTCTATAATCAAATTATGCTGCTTTTGGAATTTCAATCATTTTCTTACCGTGCATCTGCACATATAAAACTCCCCTAGCTAATCTGTCTACCGGGACTATTGGAAGAACTATTTCCCTAGGATTTCTTCTAATAAAAGGGTTTTCAGGGGAAACGAGAGGTGATCTTCCACGAGCTGCTAAAATCATTAACGTCGCGTTCGCTCCCATCATCCAAAGCATCTCGGAGCCTAAATCCTGAGCACTTTCAACGCTCCTACCATTTAGGAATCTTAATACATCCCAGACTACAAGACTCATCTCGCCATAAGATATCCCTCTAACAAAATTAGGCGCATCAGTATTTATAATTTTTTCTTTAACTAAAATTTTTCTAATACCTGCATTCACTTCATCCCTAAATGAAGCAGTAAAAGTTTCATCAAATCTTCTTTTTGGTTTTTCCAGCGCCTTCCTTGATAATGCTTGATCATTTACCTGAATATACCATGCATCAGAATCAGAACGAATTGCTCTGGTGGGCTCCGTGGACTCTCCCCATCTTGGAACTCTAAATCTTTTTCCTACCCTTACGCTACCTAATTGTTCGTAAGCCAATGCCCTAGGATCATTCATCTGAACGATTACTATTTCTTTTCTGACATCAGCGACTTGCATAAACCTATCTGCAACAGGCTCGTTCACAGCCATTATATCCCCAGCAATTCCACCATACTGATCCAAAGTTATTCTGGGTGTATTTCTAGGTTTTGACTGTGGAACTGGTTCACCTTCAAGCATAATTGGGAATTATATTCTTATAGCTCGAATAAATCTACTACCTAACCGGAGATCTACCAGGCATATATAATAATGCTTCGTAAATTAAAGCGCCTCTTTGTCTTTCATCAGGTCCGGCAATAATTACTTGCTGAGATCCTTCAACAATAGGCTCTACCCGTCTTCCTATCCGTATTAATCCAGTATCACGGTCTAAAGTCGATGCACCAGGAACAATAGGCGTCATTATACATTCGCCAGTTCCATCAGGATAGACTTTCACCTGATAAGAATATTTATTCTGTGTCATTTCAGGAGGTGTTATGTCATGCTCACCCACAGGCATAGATCCCACACTTCCAAAACCCTTATCTAGCGCTCGGATCATAGTAACTCCAGGATCTTCACCCTGTCTCAAGAGTAAACCACCACGAAAACTTATTCTTTCAACTGTCATAGCGGTGAATTATATACTAGAGGACTAAACAAATCAAACTGTATCAATCTTGTGCATTAGGAGTATAATATAGGCCACTATGGATTTTAAAGAACGGTTAGAGAAAATCACGCAGCAAATGGAGTTAACAGGTCAGCAATCAGCAGCGAGTAACCCGCAGGGCGCATTAACTCCGAAAGAGCCTGAACAAGCTCTACCCGAAAATCAAGATCAAGCATTAATAGATATGATGGCATTTCTAGACCTTGAAGGAAGATTAGAAGAAGTAAACGTAAATGTATGGAGTGGTCTTGGTCAAATTACAACTAGGCTTGTTCCTTCATTTGCTAGAGGTGCTTTGCGTGGAGATGTGCGTTTACGTACAGAATTAAGTAGATTAAGACCGGTAAAAAATCCTGTATATGAGACTCGAACTGTACATAGATTTGGACGACATTTAGTACCAGGGACTGGTACAACAAATCCTGAAGGATGGCAAACGTATCCTAAGTACCAGTGGGGATGGGAGCAGAAGAACGTACTGAATTAGCAGGCTATGAGGATGGCAGTCAACTCACAACCCTAACCATCGACGTAGCTCTTGAGCATCCTAGAGAACGTCAATTTGAATATGTACAGGGCTACCAAATAGAAAAAACTATCGTCCAGCATCAGGAACTATAAGAATTCACGACAGCGATCATTATTTACCAGAGCCAGATCTACTGCCAATTGACGGATATATGCAGAGGATAACCCCTCCATATTTTATTTTGAAAGATTCACAATCACCAAATCCAATAGAACTTAGTTTCCCGATGGATGATTTTGATCCTGAACTACTTAGTGGATTCGTAGAACATGGGCTAATGGCAAGCTCTATTACTAGAACTTCATCCGGATGAAGTTTAAAAGGTATATCGTCAGTGAGTGTTTTTGGAGATTCAAATTTACTTCTATAAATACAAAGTCCGCAAATCTTAAAGCTTCAGCTCCAGAACCAGAAGAGATAGTAAAAAAGAAAAAAGTATCTAAGAAAGTAATCTCAGCCCCGGAAGAATAATCTTTTATCTCCTGAATAAAACTCCACTTCTCCCTTCTAATTGCATTGCACTCAAAGGCTTTGCTATTCTTGCTGTATCTCTTAAATATCCGTCAACTGCTTCCTGAAAAGCTTCTCCGTGAACTGTGGCTCCAAACCTGACTACATATCTAGGCGCTGATCCTTGCCCTATAGTCGTTCTTCTGATATCAACTCCTGGTCTTTGCACTCCTCCAATCCTTGCTTCATGAAAACCTAATCCTTGCGTAATATCTCTAATTAATGGTTCGAGTTCCAAGCTACCCGTTAGATCCTCAGGACTTCTACGAAACACCTGACAATAAATAGCCGTGATATCATCCAAATACTCTTGTCTTAAAGCGCCAAGATCTACCCAAAAAGTTTCAATTTGCCTAACTCCTTCTACCCTAGTACTAGGTGTCTGCGGATAAAACTGTACAACACGTAAGCTTCTTCTTTCCATGACTGAGGATTATAGCGTAATTGAGGCTGAAATGGAAGCTAGAGCTGTGTTGCTCTTTGTCTCTCTTGAATCATAAATCGTCTTATTTCCCTTGAAGGCCTTACCCCAGTTACGAAACTTGGTAAAACTAAATCAGAATTTACTTGCACCCTTAATACTCTTCCTTCTGGTGTCCTGTCAAATTCAACATCAAATTCATAGGGACCAACCACCAAATCAGATCGACCTATTGGTAGGCTTAATCTTGTAGTTGCCAAGTAATCTTCAGTAATTTTTGGCATGGAGATCACAGATCCATCTCTAACTGATGTGACCGTATATTCAGGTGGGGTAAAATTTTAACTAAAGAAAATTCATACTTTCCACCAGATGATGTTCTAAATCCTCTGAAATCAGAAAACCTAAATGCGACTTCATTTCTGACTACCAAAGTCTGACTTTTAGAAAGCGTTGCTTTAACTTTTCTTCCCTGTTCTTCTTCAGTGGCTCTTGATATTCCCTGATCTGCTGTCATAAGTGGAAATTATACAATACTTTAGAAAAAATCGATACTGTTTGATATAATATGATCCTATGTCAATTGAAACTATGATAGGTCAATATACAGGTGGATCAAATTTTGCTGAGCGCATAACTAGACGTGCAGAATTTGATTTAGGACATTCTAGAATGAGGGCATTAGCTAATACTACGTATCATGAAGGTAATTCTGGACTAAGAACACTATGGGAAAAAAACGAAAGACTTGGCTCCACAGGATTAGGAAAATCACTTTCTTATCAACGAACCCCAGAGTTTGGTAATAGTTTAAAAATAAATGGAGCAGCAGTTTTATGGGGAGCGCTATTTTTTACCACAGAAAAATTACTAGTAGATAGAGTTTATAATCCAACTACTTTTGCACAATTAATTAGAGATGGATTCGAAGGGACACCTTGGGATGAAAGTGTAAAAATAAGTGGTGGAATGCCTAAGTTTTACCCACATGCAGAAATTCAACCACTTATGGATGCTGCAATGAGCGACAAGACCTTCTCTTTTCTATTTACGCTAGATGGATTAAGACTGCTACCAAGTCACCTACAACGAGACACAGTCTCTACTGATTTTTATAGACCAATGCAGGCCCAACTTGGTCCTGTTTATACTCCACTAGCTAGGAATCTCTTAAATGCTCCTGCTACTGAAGCTGAATTAAGCAGAATGAGAAAATATTTTGGCAGACAAGCTCCTGAAGCAAAACCTCTTACATTTAGATAAAAGATGTAGTTTGATGTAATTGACCCCGATTTGATCCCGATTAGATCGGGATTGATCGGGGTTGACTTTTTACCCTCTAAGTTTTAAAGTTTATAAACTCCGAATAGTTAGTAGAAAGGCTTAGCTGACGACCTGTTAAAGGGTCAGAATCTAAACTGATCAACTATCTCAAGCGCATTCGATTTAGTTCATTTGGAGAAACCTATGGCAGGACAAATGAACGCTAGGCACCGCTAAGGAGTCCCTCTTCTGGGGGCAAGTGCCGTCTGCTATGACAAAAGAATGAGATGATTCTTCAAAATTCCGAAGAATTCTAGGGATTTTGATGGTAGTAGGAATGCAATCAGGAAAAGAGAGTGAATGGGCATCTACCCAGGATCTCTCTTTTTTTATTCAGAATTAGATACTGGTTACTAGAAAATAGATATTAGCGACTTAATACTTAATACTAAATACTCGGTACTGGGCTTTCTGCTGGTGTAATGCTTGGATCTCCGCTTACTTCTGGACTTGGACTTGGCGCTGCTGCAGACTTTAGATCCATAAGTTCTATTTCAAAAATTAAAGGTGTATTTGGCGGAATTACATTTCCCTGACCCGCAGCTCCGTATGCTAAATCTGCAGGAATCTGAATTTGCCTTTTTCCTCCTATTTTCATACCAACTATTCCCTGATCAACTCCTTTTATAACTTGTCCAGCTCCTACCTGAAATGTAATTGGTTTATTTGCCTGATAAGAACTATCAAATATTTTTCCGTCCATAAATGCACCTATATAGTGAACTGTCACGCTGTCTCCTACTACGACTGCTGCAGAAGAACTGCCCACATTTAAATCACGTCCTGATAATTCTGTGACTAGAACTGGTGTGGGAGTAGCACCTTGGCCTATATTTAGCCCTGTTAAATCCTCACCCATTTTAGGAGTTTTGGTGGATTGAAAAACAAGAAGAACCATAAGGAGAATCAGAAGACCGAATCCCGCGATTGCAACAATGTGTTTATTTTCCATTGGAGGCTATTATAACAGAAGAAATTAAGCGTTTTTAGCTTTAGCGAGTTTTAACTTTTCTCTTTTTTGTGCATCATCTGCGATAACTTTATCAAATGCAGCCTGGCACTGCTTATTTGTGCAAATTAACTGTGTGTGCTGAAGCGTCATAAAACCGCCTGTGTTTTTAATTTTTTCAGTCCAGGTTTTAGCAACTTTTCTTTTACTGCCGCATCTGTCACAGGGCATTTCACTTCTTGGAATTGAATTTCCGATTTTTGGCATATTTATTTGGGCAAGTGAGTTAAAGATTGAGGTAAATATTTAAATTTAATCAGGAATTAACTCTAAAGCTATTATACCAGATTCCGGCCTATAAACCTAGCTCCGGATTCTGATCCTCCTACGTGCAAAACTTCGGCGGGACAGGTATAATCTAGGCATGAGCGCAAGGGAAACAAACGCTATTTACAATTTACAATTGACAATTGACCAGTTATGACTGCAAAAGAGATAATCGATATTTATATAAGTTTTTTTGAAAAGCGCGGGCATAAAAGAATTCCGAATTCTCCCCTAGTTCCTGAAAATGATCCTACCACTCTTTTCACTTCTTCTGGAATGCAGCCTTTAGTCCCCTATCTTTTAGGACAAGCTCATCCGCAAGGCACTAAACTTGTAAATGTTCAGAATTGTTTTAGAGCAGTAGATATCGACGAAGTTGGAGATAACAGACATACTACTTTTTTTAGAATGCTTGGCAACTGGAGCCTCGGAGATTACTTCAAAAAGGAAGAAATTCCCTGGCTCTGGGAACTTTTAACGAAAGAGCTTGGGCTTCCAAAAGAAAAACTTTATATAACTGTTTTTAAAGGAAATAATGAAATACCTTTTGATACAACCGCTGAAGAATTATGGAAAGAAATATTTGAAAAAGAAGGAATTGAGCCAAAAATATTCCACGATCCAACTAATTGGTGGTCAAGAAGCGGAATGCCAGATAAAATGCCTGCTGGAGAACCCGGAGGACCTGATACAGAAGTCTACTACAGATTTGATGACGTAGAACATAATTCTGATTGCAAAGGCGATGATCCTACTGCGTGTGAATGTGGAAAATTCTTAGAAATTGCCAACTCAGTCTTCATGCAATATCTAAAACAGGATGATGGGTCTTTCAAAGAACTCCCCAAATTAAATGTCGACTTTGGAGGAGGACTTGAGAGATTACTAGCTGCAGTTGAAGACAAATCAGATATTTTCCAAACCTCCCTATTTGAAAATAGAATTCGCGCAATTGAAGCGGAAACGGGTAAGAAATATAAAGGAAACGAAGTAGCTTTTAGAATAATTGCAGATCATTTGGCCGGAGCAGTTTTTCTTATGCAAAACGGCGTTTCTCCATCTAACAAAGAACAGGGCTACGTTTTAAGAAGATTAATAAGAAGGGCTATGGACTATATCTATAGCCTAGATGGCTGCACCACTGAAAAAATAATTGAAGCAGCTATTGAAGACTATAAAGAAACAGATCCCGAGCTACTTGAAAAACTTGAAAAGATTCAGGGCGTAATAACTGCAGAAGAATTAGTTTATTCTTCAACTTTGGGAAATGGAAAAATATTAATTGAGAAAGAGTTAAATAAACTTGGCAAAAAAGGAGAAAAGGAAATTCCTGCAGACATTGCATTTAAAGCGATCTCAACCTACGGACTAGGACCCTTGCAATTGAAAAGCCTAGGCTATACTTTTAACGATCAGGAACTCGCGGATAAAATAAAGGAGCATCAAGATATTTCCCGTGCTGGGGCTACTAAAAAATTCGCAGGTGGACTTGCAGATCACTCTGAGCAAACAGTTAGGGGACACACTGCAACCCATCTTATGCATCAAGCAATTCGCGATATGCTGGGGACACAAGTTCATCAAAGCGGGTCAAACATTACGAGTGAGCGAGTAAGATTTGATTTTAATTTTGATAGAAATCTAACTAACGAGGAAGTTAAAGAATTAGAGGAAACTGTAAATGAGAAGATCAAGGCTAAAATGCCTGTTTATTTTGAATTTATGCCTTTGGAAAAAGCTAAAGAAATAGGCGCGATCGGACTTTTTGATGAAAAATATTCTGATAAAGTAAAAATTTATTTAATAGGAGATAAAAATCCCGAAAAAACATACTCTAAAGAGTTCTGCGGAGGTCCCCATGTCAACTTTACTGATGAAGTAAAATCGTTTAAGATAATAAAGCAGGAGAATATCGGAAACGGCCTGCGCCGGCTTTATGCAAAAGTCGGGTGATCTCTATGAATTTACCAAATCT
>CAYILI010000035.1:0-10866 GCA_964364105.1 uncultured Gammaproteobacteria bacterium
CAGAATGATCTGCGTCAGGATGAGTCATGATCACAAGGTCAAGACTCCTATCCCAGAATGGCATATGCCTACTCAGGCACTCTAATACCTTATCATCTGGGCCTCCATCAATTAATATGTCAGCCTGGCGGGGCGTCCGAATAAAAATCGCATCACCCTGCCCTACATCACAAAAGACTACATGCAACTTATCATCTTTATAGTTTAAAAATGCGAATAAAATAAGAAAGCTTAATATTATTAAGGCTGTGGAAATTAATAAAAGAAATTTTTTCATTCTCTCCTTCTGACGTATATTACTATGGAAGCGAGAATCAAATAGTAGCCTGCAACTAGCAAGCTTGGGAGCTCTACTAAGTTAACTCCTCCACCAAATCTTGAAAACAACTCAACAGTCTTCTCAAAAAAAATTAAAAAAGGAATACTCAAATAAGACAATATATATCCTAATGGATCAAAAATAAGTCCTGCAATGGCTGAAATTCCACCGATAACCATGATTATAGGCACGGTCCAAAGCACTAACGCATTTACCAAGATTGAAACAATAGAATAAGATCCAAAATTAATTAAAAGAATCGGTAATGTAAAAATCTGCGCAGAAATAGTTGTAGCTAAATCCTCACCGATAAATGATTTTTCAAGGCTTTTTTTAATTTTCTGCTTGATAAAAAACAAGGGCCTCAAGTAAATCAGACCCAAAGTAGCCATAAATGATAGTTGAAATCCAATATCATAAATGAGGCTAGGATTTTTAAAAAGCATTAAAAACGCGGCTATAAATAGCCCCAGGAAAGAACTACTCTGTCTGCCTGTAAGCTGAGCTGAAAAAACTAAAATACCCATGATGGAAGCCCTAATAATTGAGGGCTCAAATCCGGCCATAAAAGCATAAAAAACTATTCCTGCGATTGCCAAAATCAAGGCTAATTGTCTTTTCAGAAAGATCGCAAACAAAGTCATCAGAAAACCGCCCACCATCGTAATATTCATGCCTGATGCAGCTATAACATGAAGAAGTCCGGTCTTTTCAAGTTTGTCATGAAAATCCTTAGGCATCTCCTGTTTTATACCGAAGGTTATACCTAACACTAAAGATGAAAATTCAGGATTTAAGCTTGAATTAAAAAGAGAAATGATATCTTCTCTAACTTTTAGTATCAAATTAGTATCACTCCCTACTTCAACCAGTTCAAATTCAGGATAACTAATTGAAGCAATCTTATTACCGTTTTCAGCTTCAAAATACTTTACCCTACCCTCAATTTTTAGCTGGTCTCCATATCCAACTTCTGGAATTAAAGCTAGTCTAACTGAAACCCTCTGGGAATTTGGAAGATTTAATGTAACTTGTTGACCTCTGCTGGATACTTTAGGCTGAGAAGAAACTCTGGTTTCGAAGCTAATCATTTGTCCTTCAGGATAAGGCTTAAAATTAGCAAAGAAGAAGGCTAAGCGCAAAAGCAGTATGAGTGATAACGAGGCTAGGGCAAGAAAAATTAGCTTCGAATTCATCAATTTGCAGATATCTTATCTTTTATTTTTTCAAAAGTTGCTTCACCGACAATTTTTCTTGATATAAGCTCATCGATCTGGGCAAATGGCCTAGATTCAATTATATTATTCGCGGTAACTGCTCCAACACCTGGTAAAGATTCTAGATCCGTAGTAGAAGCTGTATTTATATTCATTACAGGCCCAGCAGATTCTCCTGAGGCTTGTTCTGCAAGTATTTCCTCTCCTGCTCTTGGAATATAGATCTTAAGACCGTCTGAAACCTTTTTAGCGAGGTTTATGTTCTTTTCGATCCATTGCCTATCTGCCTCTTCACTCATTCCTCCTGCTGCTGCTAGTGCATCTACAACGCGTGATTCTAGGGAGAGTTGATAAACTCCAGGATTAATTACAGCGCCTTCTATATCTACAAGTATTTTTTGCTCAGTCGATTTAGCCTTTTCAATTATTAGGGCAGGCTCATCTGGCTTTTGAAAGATGTATTGAAAAACTCCAACGATAATTAGAATGAGGCCAATCCCTCCTAGAGCAAGGGGTAGTAAATTTTCTTTGATCCTGTTCATTTTATGTAACTACAAAATTAAGGATCTTACCTCGAACGTAAATAACTTTTATGATCTTCAACCCCTCGAGATATCCAGAGATTTTCCCGTCACTCTTAGCTAATTCTTCTATCTTTGCCTGGTCTTCGACTTCACTTGAAGCTATTGAGATCAAGCCCCTGAGCTTGCCTCTAATTTGAACGGCTATTCTAAACTCCTCTTCTTTTAAAGCTGACTCATCAAATTCTGGCCATGACTGAGAATGCACTGATTCTTTTCCTCCAAGCGCCTCCCAAAGCTCTTCGGTCAAATATGGTGCGAATGGAGAAAGCATAATTACCAGCTTTTTAAGGTATTTTTGGCTTATGTTAGTTTTTGATACATTTAGATCATTTATCAGTTCCATTATTTTTGCCAAAGCTGTGTTGTAACGCAGATTTTCCACGTCACTTCCTACGCCTTTAATAGTTTTACTAAAAATCTTTTCAATTTTAGAATCATCCAAAATGTTAGCGCTCCCTGTTTTTGACTGATATTCCTGCCTGCCGGCAGGCAGGTCTGAGGCTAAATTTGATTCCACAAATTTTCTAACTCTTTTTAAGAATCTTTCCATACCTTCTATGCCTGAATCTCTGAAATCTCCTCCTTGATCGTATGGTCCTAAAAACATCAAATAACTTCTTAATGTATCAGCTCCATACTTACTTATGTATTCATCAGGATTTACAACATTCCCTTTACTCTTGCTCATCTTCCCACCGTCTTTAATCAATAACCCGTGAGCTCTAAACTTAGAAAATGGCTCGTCAAAATCTAGTAGCTTCTGATCAAATAAAACCTTCGTGATAAAACGGGAATAAAGCAAATGAAGAACTGAATGCTCTGCTCCGCCAATATACATATTTACCGGCAACCACCTCGTTCGCTTGCCGGAATTTTCAATTTGCAATTTTAAATTTTCAATTGGGCGCGGGGAGCTGGTGAAATTTCCGAAGCGAGAATTTGCGGAGTTAGAGCTAGGTATAGTAAAGTCTTTTTCCGCGCGCGCAGTCTCGGAAATTTTGCCGGCGACCTCAGCGCTCCAATTCTTCGATGGGAATGGAATTTCGTTCAAATCAGTGGCTGGATATCTCAGAAAGTACCACGAACTATCAAGAAATGTATCACAAACATCAGTCTCACGCTTAGCAGGCTCATCACAATTAGGGCATTTTACGCTAACAAAATCTGAATCTTGCGCTAATGGCGCGACTCCAGTACCCAAGGGCTTAAAATCTTTAACATATGGGAGAACTACAGGTAAATCAGCTTCAGGGACAGGCTGCCAGCCACACTTATCGCAATGGATCATAGGAATTGGAGCTCCCCAATATCTTTGGCGAGATATAAGCCAATCTCTTAAATGATAATGTGTCTCCTTTGTGCCTATTTCTTTATCTTCTAGCCATGAAATAATCTTGTGAAAATCAAAGGCACTATCCCACCCTGTCCAATCCCCAGAATCTTTAATTTGGCCTCGATGGGTATAGCACTCAGACCCCTTTCCTGCTTCTTCAGGCGTGGCTAAAACATATTTAATCGGAAGTTCGTATTTTTTTGCAAATTCAAAATCTCTTTCATCATGCGCCGGCACTGCCATTATCGCTCCAGTTCCATAACCCATCAAAACATAATCTCCAATCCAAACTGGAATTTTTTCTTTGGTGGCTGGATTTATAGCATAGAAGCCAGAAAAAACCCCTTCCTTCACTCTTTGATCTTCGGCAGGCAAGCCTGTTTCTGTATTATTTTTATACTTTTCTATATATTGCCTAACCTGCTCTAATTGTAAATTAGAAATTGAAAATTGAAAATTCTTATCCAAAAGTTTTTGGATAAGCGGATGCTCTGGAGAAAGAACCAAAAATGTAGCTCCGAATAATGTATCTGGACGCGTTGTAAAAACCTCAAGGAATGATTGATGATTTATGATTGATGATTGATGATCTGCTTCGGCAAAAAAATCTCCTCCCTCATTCTTAAATCCTAAATCCTGAATCTTAAATCTAATTAGAGCTCCCTCGCTTTTTCCTATCCAATTCCTCTGTGCGATTTTTACTTTCTCAGTCCAGTCAATGCGATCCAAACCTTCGAGCAAACGATCTGAATACTTTGTGATCTTAAAAAACCACTGTTCAAGCTCTTTTTTCTCAACTTTTGAAGAGCATCTCTCACATTCTCCTGATAAAACCTGCTCATCAGCTAATACCGTTTTACAAGATGGGCACCAGTTAACCTCAGCTTTCTTTTTTTCCGCAAGCCCAGCCTTAAATAATTGAATAAATAACCATTGAGTCCATTTGTAATAATCAGGCTTATAGGTTTCAACTGTCCTGTCCCAATCAAAGCTATTTCCTATCATTTTTAGCTGCTCGTAAAATCTTTTTTCGGAAATCTTAGCCTGATCTGAAGGATTTGCTCCAATTTTTAAAGCGTAATTCTCAGAGTGAATTCCAAACCCATCAAGACCAATTGGCTCGAAAACTTGGTGCCCCTTTAGTCTCATAAATCTTCCATAAACATCAGCTCCAGTAAAAGCGTACATATTTCCTACATGAAGTCCTTCTGCTGAGGGATATGGGAACATCATGAGGTTATAATATGGATTTTTAGCGCCCTCCATGTCCGGGTGATAGATTTTTGACTCAGTCCATTTCTTATTCCACTTATCCTGCATGGCCGCATGATTGTATTTCCCGTTAATTTTTAATTTAGAATTTTTAATTTTCATTGAATTTTTAATATTTTAAATTACAAAGTTGAATTTGATTGAAAATTGTAAATTCCTGCCTCGCCGGCAGACAGGTCGAATTGAAAATTCTTGATTTGAGTATAGCATAACTTTAAATTTACTATTTACTATTTACTGTTTACTATTTACTATTAGTGTATGAAGTTTTATACCGATGCGCTAATTGTCTTGGGCTCATTTATACTTGTTTTTGTTTGGCAAAACAGTCAACTTGCCCAGTACTCAATACCTTTTGTTGGATTCCTGGTCTTCCTATTTCTGCTCATTTCTTTTAAGAGAAAACAAAATTTAAATCTTGGCGGCCCTGTCAATTTTTTTATCCTAAACACAATCCTTCTTCTTTTTATATTTTCGACTGGCGGAATAGTGTCCCCCCTATTCTTTCTGATATATTTTCTCCTTTTCGCGGCTGCATTTATCATGGATCCAAGAAGCGTATTCATAATTCCAATTGGACTGATAATTATATTCTGGTCTCAAGTATTTGAGGGGGATGTAACAGCAAATATAATAAAAATGGCTTCAATCTCAATTCTTTCTCCCCTAGCTTATTTCTTTGGAGTTCAGTTTAAGAAAAATGACAAGGCAACGGATGAAATATTAAAAACAAAAGAAAGAGCCTCGTCTTCAGCTGATGAGATTTCATCAGACGTAAAAGAAGTAATTGAAAGTAGTAAGAGCAAACTAAATCCTAAGGAATTAGAAAAACTTAAGGAAATACTGGATGAAACTAAAGATCTCCGCTCTGAGAAGCAAGAATCATGATTTATGATTTATGGATAAAATATACTCTCTTAAAAAATATTCTTCAATCTTAAATCCTAAACCTTTAATCTATTTGCTATTAGCCATTAGCCATCTGCTATCTGCCGCGCCCGCGGCACGCGCCCAGGTAATGTCTAATGGAAGTTTTAAAATAGAAATGGGAAATCTAAACTCAATTGCTGGAGAATCAAGTGGGGAAAAGTTTAATTTAAGCATAACTTCTGGTGAAACAGCATCCGGACTTTACAGCGGAACAAATTATAAAGTCAGGGCGGGTTTTCAATACATCCCCAGAGGTGCACCTTTTTCATTATCCATCTCAAACACACTTATTGATTTCGGTGTTCTATCTCCCACAAATCCAGTGACAAGAACTACAACTTTAACTATCTCAAATACCAAAGCTTCTTCATATCAAGTCACAGCCTCAGAAAATCATCAATTGATCGTAAATAAGACAGGGGCCATTATTCCAGATACAACTTGTGACACTGGAAATTGCAATCAGACTAGAGCTGGAGAGTGGTCAAATACATTAACTTATGGCTTCGGCTATAGATGCGATGTAGTTTCAGTTACTTCAAATAGCAGTACGAGTCCATCATGCATAACCGGAGATACATCTTTCTCATCAAATAAAAGTTATTTTAAGCAATTCGCAGATGCTTCAAAAAAAGAAAACTCACAGGTAGTAGTAAAAGGCGGCAAGGGTAAATCTCAAAAGGCTACAGTTACGTACAAGGTCAATATCTCTTCCTCTCAAGCTACAGGAAACTATACAAATGCAGTTACCTATGTGGCTACGCCAAATTTTTGATTTATGATTAATGATTTAAGATTCATGAAAAAAAGAAAAATTTATATATTGATTTCAGTATCAATCGTTTTTATTCTTATATCTTTAATCTTAAATCCTAAATCTACAAATGCTCAGGAAATATCGGTAGGAATTGACCCCTCAATTCTTCAAATCGAGGCCACTTCTCCTTCTCTTGTAAAAAGCCCGATTAGCATAGAAAATCAATCAGATCAAAATGTAACATACAACATCTTTTTAGTACCATTCAAGGCCAGCAACCTGGCAAATGGTCAACCAGAATTTGACAGAACTATTTTAGATACATATAGGGATATTTTTGGAAAGATAAAGATATCTGATGAGAATGGAACATTAACTCAAATTAGCCTTGCCCCAAAGCAAAAGAAAGATCTCACGCTTTCTATTCGCTTGCCTGAAGGAGAACCTCCAAAAGATTATTATTTTTCAGTTGTATTCATATCAGAGGCGATTGGCGAAGAAAATAAAAAAAGCTTTGTAGGCGCTCGCGCAGGAATAGGAACAAACATACTTTTATCAGTCGGTCCGAAATCTCCTACCAAAGGATACATAGAACAGTTCTCGGGTAAGAAATTTTTAACACGAGGCCCTACCGAATTTAGCCTCAAAGTAAGGAATGAAAGCTCACATTATGTTAACACTTCAGGCAATCTACTGATAAAAAACGTGTTTGGGCAGACTGTAGGAAATATAAATTTTGTGCCCGCAAACATACTCTCAGGCTCGAGTAGATTTATTGAATCGGAAAACAATCCAGATCCCGGTATTCCTAAAATAATTTGGGACGAGAAATTCCTCTTTGGAATCTATAAAGCCGAGCTCACTCTCGCTCTTTCGGATGAAGGCCCAATCTATAAAGATTCAATTACCTTCTTCGCATTTCCTGTTGAACTAATCGGAGGCCTGTTAATCGTAATCCTTGTGACCATAGGAATGATCAAAAGAGCAAGATCAAGAACTAATTATTAATAACCTAAAAACCAACTATGATGCTTTGGAGACGCAATCTTCTTCTTTGGCATTGGTTTTCTTAATATAATACTTTTAAGTTTATCTCTAAGCCTCCTGGACAACAGTATAAGAAGTAGGATAATGCCTATTATGACAAGCAAAACGATAAGTAGAATTAACAGAAGATTTTGCTGCAATAATCCACCTATTGAAAGAGCTTCAAGATCTTTCGTACGAGTAGGTTTTTCTGAGTCTTTATTCTCGTGGTTAGCTGTTGCAAACAGACTATATTTTCCTGCTGGAATATCTTTAATTTCATACTTATAGAATCCATTTTCATCTGCTTGTAATTCTAGTTTTATGTCTTTTGATATATTAATTACCACTTTCGCATTTGGCATACTGTAGCCTGAAGCAAAAACAGATGAACCTGGATTTATCTTTTTCCCGGATAAGCCTAAGGTTGGAGGCAAAAATATATTATTTTTACTTAGATCTTTAAAAACAGGCTCAATCTTTAAGCAAGTATATGAATCTCCTACTCTCTTAACGTCAATTGCCTCAAGACAAAAGTCCGTAAAGCCTTCGTTCACAAACACATTATTTAAAGTAAAATTCCCTTCCGGATCAGCCACAGTTGAAGACATAAATATCGAGTCCTGACTCATTACTACTGAGGCAAAAGGAGAAACAAAGCCTGATATAGTGACATAGTACTTGCCTACTGAGGCAGTGACATTTGTGCTTTGTGCTGTTACATTTCCCGGAAAACAAAGTGCTATTAAAAATAGAAATCCAAAAAATTTGATCATTAATAAATTTATAGCAGATACGAACTATCCAAACAAACGCAAAATCCTATCACTCAAATAAATAAACTGCTAAAAAATTAAATTCTTATTAAAAAATTGGTGAAAACTAATTAACCACTAAAACAATGACTTTTGTCGTCTTTTTTAATTTTTCACGGAAAAATACATATGCTCAATAAATATATCAAACTATAAATAATAGCTTCATTTTTTAAGACTCTAGGTCCTTGACAGCATAGTATATACTCACATATTCTAATTGTATGGGTAAAAACTTTTTCACAAACGAGATAATGCGTATAATCCGTATAATCTCGTGGCTAACACCTCTGAAGACTACTAAGCCTTTAGGTAATTAATTTCTATGAATTTATCTGCCCAATTTAAAGAATATTTAATTTCACAGAGTAATCCTCCTTCTCTGATAACCGTAAAAAATTATATTTCGGATATAAATAAATTCATACGCTGGATTGAAGCTAGATTAGGCTATGAGTTCAGCCCTTCAGACGTTGATCAAGATTTAATTGATAAGTTTAAAGAAGAAAGTCTTATTACTTATTCAGCAAGCTCAGTAGAGAGATCGCTCTCGTCTCTTCGTAAATTTTTTTATTTCTTGAAGCTAGAAGGAAAAATACCCCATTCCCCTTTTGAATTGAGCAAGACTGCGTCCGCCGAAGCTTTAACGAAGGCGGATCCATGGAAAATTAAAGAGTTCAAGAATCATTTGTACGTATTTGGAGCATCACATCTTACTATAAAGAACTATGTCATTGACGTAAAACAATTCTTAACATGGGCAGATGAGGTGGTGAAAAATAATAACTCGTGGGAAATAAGCAAATCAAATAATTTTAGCAAAATAAACTCAGGGCTGATAGAAGAATATAAAACAAGACTGCTAAATGAGGCTCATCTCTCCCCTGTCTCAGTAAACAGAAAACTATCTTCAATCAGAAGATTTATTTCATGGGCTAACGAAGAAGGACTCCTCAGTCAAAAGCCTGAAATTTCCAATTTCCCCTGCCTGCCGGCAAGGCAGGAATTTACAATTTACAATCAATCCAGCAATGAAACAATTACGCAATCGTCTCAGAATCATAAATCATCAATCATAAACCCGCCTGCCAGCGAGGCAGGTCATCAATCATATTCAGCTTTTCCTCCTCTCAGGGTAGCTCAAAAAACCAAAGAAGGCGCAATTGCAGCTTTTGATACAGCTTTGACCGCTCCTCTGGCTGATGCATTAGAAAAGTCTGATGAAATCGTTTGGAACCTGAAAGGTCGTCCTGTTTTTAAAGACAAAATTAAAGCTAGCTTTAAAATTCCTAGCTTCAAGATGATTGATCCTAAGAAAATAAATAATGTGCCTAAATCTTTTTATGCACCTGCGATGATATCTACAGCTAGCTTCCCTCTTCATAAAAAAGTTTTGCATCACGCAAGACATTCAAGACCTAAGTGGTATAAAACATATCATTCATATACATTCGTATCCTATCTGCATTTTTCTATATTAATGCTCTTTATCTCGGCGATGGGATATATGGTATTTAACGATTTTAATACAAAAAAGCAAACTCCTATTTTCGCAGCACTTCCAAGCGCTCCGCCAAGAATTCTCTCTTTCCAGGGAAGACTAACTGACGCAAATGATAATCCGATTACAAAAGGCACAACTCTAAGAATGGCAATTTACAATAATCAGTCAGCAACTGGATCCGCACTTCTCTGGCAGGAAATTGTTAGTCCGACTCCAGATGAAGAAGGTATATTTTCTATTCTACTTGGAAACAACGCCCCGATCCCTCAAAGTCTCTTTGCACAAAACTCAGGACTTTGGTTAGGCGTAACTGTTGAAAGGACCGCAGAACTTAAACCTCGTCAGCAAATCGCGACTGTCGCTTTTGCAACAAATGCTGAAACTCTTCAAGGTCTTCCGCCTATCACTAACACTTCAGCTACTTCAAATGTAGTCTTGGCGCTCAACTCATCTGGAAATCTAACCATAGGAGGAACAGCAAATCCTACTTTCCAAGCAACAGGCGGAACATTTACTGTTTCCGGAAAAACTCTAGTTCTAACTACATCAAGTAATGGAAACATAAAGCTAGCTCCAAACGGAACAGGTATAATTGACATTCAAAGACCATTACAAAATACATCAGAAAGCAACACACTAGTTCCAGGTTCGGTTACTATTGAAGATCTTTTCTCAGTCATTGCTACCTCATCCGGCAGAGCTGTTTTAAATATCTCACAAGGATCAACCGGAGATTTAATAATAGCCTCAACCTCAGGAAACACAAAGTTTAAAGTAGATAATGCGGGAAATATTACAGCGAATGGATCTTTCAATGGTCTTGCGATAAATTCAGGAACTGTAACATCGGGAACATGGAATGGAACTAAAATTGGCGCTCCATATGGCGGAACAGGTCAAACCTCCTACACAACAGGCGACATGCTTTACGCAAGTGATTCAACTGTGATTTCCAAACTTTCAATAGGATCTAACGGAACCTGCTTAACTTCAAATGGTTCTATCCCATCCTGGGTATCATGTCTTACCGCAAGCGGAGGCGCTGGCTACTGGAATCAATCCGGAGGTGCAGTTTTCCCAAATAACTCAACTGTAGATCTCTTGGTAGG
>CAYILI010000036.1:0-10746 GCA_964364105.1 uncultured Gammaproteobacteria bacterium
TTTAGAGTTTGAGGAGTGTTATCTACTAAAGCAACGACATTTGCTGAGAATGTGGTTTGAAGACTTGTGTATTTGAATAGGTTGTTAAGAACTCTCTTTGGAGAGGAATCTCTTTTAAGCTCTACCACTACTCTAATTCCGTGTCTGTCTGATTCATCTCTAAGGTCTGAAATTCCTTCAATTTTCTTCTCTTTTACAAGTTCTGCAATTCGGGCTACTAGAAGCGCTTTGTTCACCTGATATGGAAGTTCTGTGATGATAACCGCAGATTTTCCCTGACCAATTTCTTCTATTTCAGCCTTACCTCTAATGAGTACTCTTCCCCGCCCTGTTGTATAAACGTTTTTAATCTCTGTTATGTCATAAATTGAACCCGCCGTTGGGAAATCAGGTCCTTTTATAAACTCTAAAAGTTCATCAACTGTTACGTCACTTGTGACAGTAAATGGATCAAGGGTAATTTTAGTTTTACCAATCATGTGATTAACTGCGTCAATTACTTCTCCTAGATTGTGTGGCGGGATCTTGGTGGCCATTCCGACCGCGATTCCCTCACTGCCCATAAGTAAAAGATTTGGAAGTTTTGCCGGGAGATAAGTTGGTTCCTGGATAGTGTCATCAAAGTTTCCTGTGAATGTTACGGTCTCCTTATCGATATCTGTGAGCATTTCTGTGGTGATTGCTGCCATTCTAGCTTCTGTGTAGCGCATAGCAGCCGGTGGATCTCCGTCCATGGATCCGAAGTTTCCCTGGCCGTCGATCAATGGGTATCTCATTGAGAAATCTTGAGCGAGGCGGACGAGTGCATCATAAATAGCTGTATCTCCGTGCGGATGGAATTTTCCCATTACTTCTCCAACGATTTTTGCGCTTTTTGAATACTTCGCACTGTGGGAGAGGTTTAGCTCATCCATCGCGTAAAGAATTCTTCGGTGAACTGGTTTTAATCCATCTCTAACGTCTGGGAGTGCGCGGGAGACGATGACTGACATCGCGTAATCCAGGTACGCGCGTTTCATTTCTTCTGATATTCCAGTCTGGTGAAGTTTACCTATGTCAGCCATAAATTAGCAATTAGTTACTAGATATTAGATATTAGTTTGTTGTGGATCTTTTTGTTGAAACTCAACTATTAACTAGTATCTATTATCTAATGTCTAAACCAGAAATGAGGCAATTAATAATGCAACAATGTTTAGTACCTTGATCATTGGGTTAATTGCCGGACCTGCTGTGTCTTTATAAGGATCTCCAACTGTGTCTCCTGTTACTGCAGCTGCGTGTGCAAAGCTGCCTTTTCCTCCGAACTTACCTTCTTCAATATATTTTTTAGTGTTATCCCAAGCAGCTCCACCTGTAGTCATAGAAATTCCAACGAATAGTCCTGTTACGATAGAACCAATTAAAAGCCCTCCGAGAGCTTTTGGACCTAGTAAAAATCCTACTAAAATAGGTGCTACAACTGGAATGAGGGCTGGAACAATCATCTGTTTGATCGCTGCAGTTGTAACGATATCTACCGCTTTTGCGTATTCTGGTTTTGCTTTTCCAGTCATGATTCCCTTAATTTCTCTGAATTGGCGTCGTACTTCATCAACAACCGCAACAGAAGCTTTTCCAACTGCTTCCATAGCTAGAGCTCCGAAGAAATATGGAAGTGCTCCTCCGATGAAAAGACCAATAATAACTCTTGGATCAGAAAGTGTGAATGAGGCTGCTGTGATATCTCCTCCAAGGTGAACTAATTCTTCAGTGTAGCTTGCAAAAAGAACCAAAGCCGCAAGTCCAGCACTCCCGATTGCATAAGCTTTAGTAACAGCTTTTGTGGTGTTACCTACTGCGTCAAGTGGATCTGTAACATTTCTTACTTTTTCTGGAAGTCCTGACATTTCTACAATTCCACCAGCGTTATCTGTAATTGGTCCAAAAGCGTCAATTGCGACAACTATTCCTGTTAATGAAAGCATGGACATAGCTGCGATCGCGATTCCATAAAGACCTGCTAATTCATATGCGACAAGAGTTCCAGCTGAAATAAGTAAAATTGGAAGAAGAGTTGATTTCATAGAGATCGCGAGTCCTGCGATAACGTTTGTTCCTGATCCTGTATTTGAAGCTTCTGCTATGGTTCTAACTGGAGAGAATTTTTTAGAAGTGTAATACTCAGTAATTGCGACGAGTCCAATTGTAATTACGAGCCCGACGATTGAAGAGATGAAAAGAGACATTGCGGAAACATCTCCAAGTCCATTTGGGAATAATAGGTTAGTTAAGAAATAGAATCCAGCTAGAGCTAGAAGTGCTGAAACGATAAGACCTTGATAAAGAGCTGCCATAATTGCTTTTCCTCTTACTCTCACAAACCAAGTTCCTACGATACATGTAACTATAGAGATTGCCCCGATTAATAATGGGTAAAGAAGAACTGTTTGATTTCCTCTAAATGCTAAGTCTCCAAGAATCATAGCTGCAACTGCAGTAATAACATAAGTTTCGAAAAGATCTGCAGCCATTCCTGCGTCATCTCCGACGTTATCCCCTACTAAATCAGCGATAACTCCAGGATTTCTAGGATCATCTTCTGGAATTCCTTTTTCAATTTTTCCCACCATGTCAGTTCCGACGTCAGCTGATTTTGTAAAAATTCCTCCACCAAGTCTCGCAAAAACTGAGATAAGAGATCCTCCAAAACCAAGAGCAATTAAAGGCTGAAGATTTGGTGTTGAATCTTGAGAGCTAAGGAATAAGTAAAATCCAGCTACAGAAATAAGAGCAAGTCCGCAAACCATAAGTCCGGTTACGGCTCCACCCTTAAACGCCATTCCAAATGCTTCTGTTAATCCTTTTTTTGCGGCCTCTGCAGTTCTAATGTTACTTCTTACCGCTATCGCCATTCCAAAAATTCCTGCAACTGAGCTAAATACTGCTCCGATTGCGAAACCGATGGCTGTATATGAACCGAATATAAAATAAAGTCCAGCGAGCATCAGAACACCGATAACCGCGATTACTAGGTATTGTTTTCTCATGTAAGCGTTTGCTCCCTGAGAAATAGCGTCAGCTATAGCATTCATTTTTTCGTCTCCTCTTGGGTTTCTGAGAATAACGATACTTAAATACGCGCCATAAAGTATGGAAAGGAGACCTGCTCCGAGACAGAGTTTTAGGGCATTATTTAGAATGAACGATAAATCCATAAAAATATATTATAGCAATAACAGCCTCAAACGTCTAGTATTGCGATGGGATTACACATCTAGCGTAGCAGTCTTCGCCCGCCTTTTCTTTCTTTTTGCCTTACCTACTATTCGTAGCGCGGCTCAAAGAGCGATTACTGGCGGACTGCGACGGCCACTAAACGTCCAACGTGGCCGTCTTCGCATTATTTTGAATAAAATGTTTTCTAGGTGGAACTTCGTCTCCCATTAGCATAGTGAATACTGCATCTGCTTCTTCTGCGTCACCAATATTTACTTGTTTTAGAACTCTATTTGCGGGATTCATAGTAGTTTCCCAAAGCTGATCTGGATTCATTTCTCCAAGACCTTTATATCTTTGAATGGAATAACCTTTCTTTGTAGGTGCTGATGTTTCTGCTTCTTCTTCCTCAACTGCAATTGCTAGGTCGTCAGCTTTTTTACTAGTATTTCCCTTTAATATAGTATCTTTTTCTGCGTCAGAATATGCATAGTGTGCAATCTTCCCCATCTGGATTTTATAAAGAGGAGGTTGCGCGATAAATAGGAATCCGGCTTTTATGATTTCCGGAAGATGTCTATAGAAGAAGGTGAGAATTAATGTTTCGATGTGTTCTCCGTCCACATCGGCATCAGTCATGATAATTACTCTTTGGTATCTTAGTTTTTCAAATTTAACTGTCTCCCCTATTCCCATGCCAAGTGCGATAATAAGATTTTTTACTTCTTCGTGTTCGATTATCTTATCTAATCTTGCGCGTTCTGTATTTAAGATTTTTCCTTTAAGCGGAAGAATTGCCTGGAATTTTCTGTCTCTTCCCTGCTTTGCCGATCCTCCTGCAGAATCTCCCTCAACTAAATATAGTTCTGAAAGAGCTGGATCTTTCTCCTGACAGTCTGCAAGTTTTCCAGGAAGACTTGAACCTTCAAGTGCGCCTTTTCTAAGAATCGCTTCTTTTGCAGCTTTTGCAGCAAGACGCGCTTTTGCTGCCAGATAAACTTTTTCGAGAATCTTTCTAGCGTCTGAAGGATTTTCTTCAAAATATGTAGAGAGTCCTTCTTTAGCGATTGTTTGAACAATTGGCTGGATGTCAGCATTTCCTAGTTTTCCTTTTGTTTGACCCTCAAACTGGATTCTGTCTTGAGGCATTTTTACATAAACGACAGCAGTTAATCCTTCACGAGTATCGTCTCCTGTAATTCCTTCTTCATCATCTTTAAAGCTTCCGATCTTTTTTCCGTAATCATTTATCGCGCGAGTTAGGGCCATTCTAAATCCTGTTAAATGAGTTCCTCCATTAATAGTATTAATAACGTTTACGTATGACTCAACGTTTTCTGTGTATCCCCCGTTATACTGAATCGCGATGTCTACTTCTACGTCTTTCTCCTGTTTGTTAACAAAAATAGTTTTATGAAGTGGGCCTTTATTATCATTAAGCTTAGTAACTAGCGCTGTTATTCCTCCCTCGAAATAATAATTAACTTCTTTCTCCTGTCCCTCACGGAGATCAAAAAAATGAAAGAAAAGTCCTGGGACTAAGTATGCTCTTTCCCTAATTGCTTTTTTAACAGTATCGAATTCAAATTCTACGGTTGAAAATATTTGAGAGTCCGGCATAAAAGTTACCATTGTTCCGCTTTTTCTTTCAGTTAATCCTTCAAAGTCAACTCTGGATTCTGGAAGTATGGTGAGTTTGCTTTTAACTAGACCGCGGGAATATTCCTGTGTGTAGATTTTTCCGTCTCTTTTTACCTCAGCCCAGAGCCATTCTGATAATGCGTTTACAACTGAAGCTCCTACTCCATGTAATCCTCCGGAAATTTTATAAGCTGATCCCCCGAATTTTCCTCCAGCATGAAGCTTAGTCATAACTATCTCGAGAGCACTCTTTCCATAATTCTTAACCTCATCTACTGGAATTCCGCGTCCGTCGTCAGCGACAGTTGCAGATCCATCTTTATTTAGATAAATCCAAACATTCTTAGCGTGTCCAGCCAAAGCTTCATCCACAGAGTTATCGATAATTTCGCGTAGTGATTCATGAAGTCCGATTACGTCAGTACTCCCGATATACATTCCCGGGCGTTTTCTAACAGGCTCTAATCCTTCTAGGACTTGGATATTCTGAGCTGAGTAATCATTGGGGTTTTGTTTAGCCATGAAAAGTAATTATAGACTATCTTAGCAAAAAAAACGACTACTTTCCAGATCTTTACTTGGGTTCAGTAAGGCCCTCTTGGGTTTTTATTTCAACTATAAATTCTCCCATGGTTTGTCGGTCTCCACGAGTGCTCCATAATTCCTGCTCCATCCCTTCCTTTGCTTTGTGTGTGGCATGATCACCGATGATTACCCCTAAAGGTTCAATTGGTTTTGGCACATAAGTTGGCGTGTCAATTCTATGTGCTGTAGTTTTACTTATAGTACGTCTTGTAGCCCAATTCATTCTTTCCATCGAGGCATTATATCAAATTTGAGGCTATTGAAGTTCTTGGATTTGATTTAGCAGATCTTGTTGATCCCCGCTTGGTACTGAATTCGTAGAACTTTGGATTTGCATTACCTGGTCATACGCGTCTTTATAATAGTTAAGAACTCTAGAAGTTACTATTATCATGAGTCCCGTCGCGAGTATAGTAACTGCAATCGTGATAAGTCCCACAAACTGTGCCCTTCTATCATCTTTTAAGAAATATTTAACTCCAGGAATAATTCCGAATGGAGGGATGAGAAATGCAGCCACTATAACAGTAATAGCTTTTGCTAGCGAAAATTTAAAAGGCGGCTCTTTAATCTTCTTCCCGCAATTAGGACAAAAATAAAAACTCTCCTGAGTCGGGCTTTTACAAAACTTACAAGTATTCACTTTATCTCATGGTTTCAAAAATTGAATATTATGTCAATGAATGGAGATTTAAATGCTTTCTGAAAAGCGGAGTAAGTATCCGCTAGGATCCATGACTAGTATTTCCCTATGTTTATGTGGTATATCGTTTTCCATATAGGTGCTTTCTCTTATGCCGCGTTTCAATGGATAATTATTTTCTTCAAGCTTTTTAAGAATCTGATCCAATTCATCTGTTTCGATTTCTAAATTCAATCCCCTCCCATAAGGATATTCAGGTTTTCCATTATGCCACTCCTCATCGTCATCTTCCTCCTGAATCATTAATTGACTTCCTTGGTAGGAGAGAAATGCAAACTTTGGGTTTTCTCTCGTATATTCCACTTTAAATCCTAGAATGTCTCGATAAAAAATAAGACTTTTTTCAAAATCTATAACATAAAGCTCAGGTTTTAAAGAATTAAATTCCATCTAAATTAGCATACTACTTTTATAATTTTAAACCAAAGTGAATATTTGATGAGGATTAGGATGAAATGAGATCTACGAATGAAGTAAGCACTGATCTTTCCTGTGCGACTACATTTCCGCTGTTTGCTGAGACAAATGCAGTAGTTGGAGAATTAACCGGAATAAAACCCAGGATCTTATGTTCCTTCTTGCCTTTTATTCTATAAACTATGTCTTTATTTTTTAATTCAAGTTTAACAACACCATTGCTTGATGCTAACTGATCTAAGATCTGTGTATCTGTAGAAGTATCAACGGTGTTTACAATTCCAGTTTCTAAAAGATTTTGAATTGCTTGATCCGGGAGAACGGTAACAATTCGTTGGCCTTCAGGAGTTGAAAGGATTAATAAATTTGTACCTATATCTACAGACAAAGGGAAATTGGTTATCGCACTCGTGTTATTTTTAGTAAACGCCACTGTATCATCGCTTAATGTTTCCACTTCAATTCCTTCATCTTCTAATTCAGTCTCTGTTTCATCCTCTAATTCATTTAACTCATCTTCATCTAATTCAACTTCTTCTCCGTCTTCATTCTCAACTTTTAATTCTAGTTCTCCGTTTTTATATTCATATTTTAATTTTAGTTCACCGCGCTCTATTTCAATTTTTGTAGTGATTCCATTTTTTACTTTTGTTTTTATTTTTTGACCATCAGCTGTTTCAATTTCAGTTTCCTGTTCGCTGTCTTCAGATTCATCATCCCCATTATCTATAGGGCTAATGACTGATTTTGAGGGTTTAGGTGAAAGATATTTAGACTTAGATGATTTAGATGACAAAGATTCTTGTTTTTTTTCCTCGTTTCTTTCTTCTTCATCATCTTCACTTACATCATTTTCTTCTTCATCATCTTCATCTTCATCATTTTCATCTTCGTCTTGGTCTTCACTACTATCCTCGTCATCTCCTAAAACGCTCTGCCCAGAATTGGCAGTAAGAAATTGGGTTGTCTGAACATTTGCCGATATTACCAATAATAATACGGAAACAATGGAAATAATTATTAGAGGATGAACTGTATTTAATTTACCAAGAGCTGGTAATGATTTATGTTTCTTGCTTTTAGATTTAGATTTAGGCATAAATAATATTAAGACTTAATTTATGATTAATGTCAAGTATTCGAATTTATTTTAGATTCCAACCCGAGGGGTCGGAGCGTAGTATTAAATATTTAAAAATAGGTTTTCTAGTGCTAATCGTGGGTTGGCGTTGGTGGTTTAATTTTCTACCGTAGGAGTGGGTGAATTAAATGAATCTGAAGTCCAGAGATCGATCTGATTCACATCGGTCCTTCTTTCAAGTAATTTTCTTTGAATGCGTTCTTTTTCTTCTAATTTAGCAAGATTTCCTTCAATTAATTCTTTTCTATAGCCATCTGTTAAAACGTGTATTCTTAAACTGGTGCCCCTCATTTGAGGGACTGCTAATTGTAGTTGTATAAGATTTCCTCTAATTCTTGTTATGTCATCTTCCAGCATACATGCAATAGAGGTTCGGATTTGATCATCTTCTATTCCCAGGCGGAATGCTAAGTCGATGTCTGAATGAGCTAATACCGCAAATAATACCTTGACGCCTAGCTTTTCTAAAATCTGATCTGGAGTAAATTTCATATCTCTATAAGCGTCCACTCTCCCTATATGATAACTTTCTTCAGTTTCTTCTTGATTAACTATTCTAGCTACATCTCTAAGCGAATACTTGAAGGGTTCTTTTGGTGTTTCTAATCCATTATCTCTGAAGATTTCCTGTGATTCAGAGCTAGCTCCTGGTACATTTGGTCTGGTGGGATTTCCCGCTTGGATTTTTTCTGTTAATTTTTTTCTTCCAAGTAGTGTTGTATCTCCTAAAACGACATCCTCAGTTAAGTAATAGCCTTCTCCGCGTTGATTAGCTACAAGTCCAGGGATTCCAGCTAAGCCTCGAATTTTGCTTATTACTGCTGGGATGGTGCTCGTGGATGCGTGGCCGTCGTATACGGATCTATTAATGTCATCTACGGAAGTAAATCCTTCAGATTGACTTATTACTCTTAAAACGTCTACCTGGTGTTGATCTAGTTGAAATTCTCTGTCACCAACTTTTACTGTTTGCCCTACGGCTCTTCGGTAATCAACGCCTCTTCCAATCCTGTCCTCAGTACCCATAGGGAGTAATTATACTATAAGTTGGTTTTTTCTACAATGAAACTGTTTAAGTTATATTTAAGAAGAGGTTTTCTAATGCGAGGCGGGGGTTGGCGTTGGTGGTTTTTAGGTCGTAGTGCGTTAATTCTAGTTTGTGAATTAATTTTCTGAGTTTTAGGGCTTCGGGTTTGTCCTCAACTTTTTCTAGCATTTTTTCGCGGGCGCTTAAAATCGCTGTTTCGAGCCAGCTAATCGCTTTAGTTTTTTCTTTGCTTACGACCTGCGCAAGATAAAGCCTCTCTCCTGCACTATCGAGGGAGAGGATTTTTTCCAAAATTTCGTCATCTGTTTGAATCTCATCCTTTTCCACCTCAATTACTTTTGCCCGTGACAAAACTGTCGGGAGAAAAGCTAAATAATTGTTTGTGATCAAATATATAAGCGTATTTGAGGGGGGCTCTTCTAAAAGTTTTAGCATCGCGTTTTGAGCATCAGGTGTGGCAGACTGCTGCATAATCACAAAGAGCGCTTTTCTTTCTCCCTTAAAAGGTTTTAGAAAAATCTTTTCCTGAATTTTTCTTACTTCTTCAATGCCAAGAGCTTTTTCAAATTCTAAGATTTGTCTGTCGAAAGGATCTATTTTTTGATTGTCCCCTTCAAGAAATGCTCTATCCTGAGCTTTTGAGAGATTGGACGAAGAAACGATAAAGGTATTCATAAAATGTCATCCCGAATTCTTTTCGGGATCTTCTGAGATGCTGAAACAAGTTCAGCATGACAAAGGATTGTGTTTTAAGGCTTGTTGTTTATAACATTTTTATTATGTTTTTGCCATTTGCTGTTGATATTTGAGGCGTTATTTCCTACTATTATAGTAATGCCCGCGATCTCTACATCTCAAACCGCGTTATCTGACGCGCTTTACCAACAGCGTTTGCTTACGCTCGCGCAGTATAACGACATAAAACTTAAGGCTGTCACTCAGGGAATACCGGAGGAGGACGTTTTAAATTCTCTAAATATCGTTAGCGAAGATAAATTATCAGAGACTAAAGCGAGAATGCTCGGAGTTCCATATATTTCTATGGAATCCACTTCATTTTCTCCTCAAGCTTTAGGCTTAGTTCCTGAGGCAGTGGTTCAAAGATTTAACTTAATTCCCTTCTCTTATGACGATAGGAGCAAGACTCTTTCGATCGCGATGGCAAATCCAGTTGATCTTGATGCCCTATCTTTTGTGCGCCAAAAAACTGGGCTTACTATAAAAGCTTTTGCAGCAAGTCCTTCTGGGGTTAAGCGAGCAATCGACATGCAATATAAACAGCAACTTGTGGGTCAAGTCGGTGAAGCTCTAAAAGAAACAGAAGACACAAATAAAACTAAGACAGTTGACGCTACTCAAATCGCTCAGATTATTAAAGAAGCACCGATCGCAAAAATCGTTTCCACTATTTTAGAGTACGCTGTAAAAAGTAGAGCATCAGATGTGCACATAGAGCCACAGGAAGAAAGAGTTCGCGTCCGCTATAGAATTGATGGAATTCTGTATGATCGTTTGAGTCTTCCCAAGAGCGTTCAAGAAGCTGTGATATCGCGCATAAAGATTCTTTCTGAAATGAAAATTGATGAACATCGCGCTCCTCAGGACGGCAGATTTAATTTTAAAATTGAAGATAAGGAAGTCGATCTTCGTATTTCAGTTCTCCCAGCGGCACATGGTGAAAAAATCGTAATGAGATTACTCCGAAAAAGCGGAGGAATTCCAACTCTTGAAGAGTTAGGATTAGTAGGAACTGCTCTAAGAAATTTAGAGACAAACATGCTTAGGCCTCATGGGATTATCATTGTTTGCGGACCTACAGGATCTGGAAAAACCACAACTCTTTATTCAGTTTTAAATAAATTAAATAGTCCGAAGGTAAATATTATGACCCTTGAAGATCCTGTTGAGTATGAAATGCCGGGAATTAATCAAGTGCAGATTAATTCAGGAGTAGGTCTTACTTTTGCGACTGGACTACGTGCTTTTCTCAGACAGGACCCTAACGTAATTCTT
>CAYILI010000037.1:0-8979 GCA_964364105.1 uncultured Gammaproteobacteria bacterium
TTTGGGAGAGAATAAAAACCAAAGGATGGGAACAGAAGTGGCCCAAGCTCAAGATACTAGCCTGAGTCCCGTTTCTATAGCATATTATTCGTGTATGGGAAGTTAAGTTTTCCGCAGATTACGCAACAAATGAGCGATGACCGACTACTCGGTTGGTCCAATCTGTGTGTGTCATATGCACCGAGTATGGGCACTCGAAAAGGTGGTGCAATTAGAGTGAGAATTCACTTGGTGGAGGCTAGACGTTTAATAAGAAATATGGTATTCAGCAAGTATGAAAGGGGAACTGATTTCCGTCGTCGTGCCGATCTATAACGAGGCTGGCAACCTTACTGCGCTTAATGCCGAGCTCCGGCAGGTGCTCGCTGGCCTCGCGGAGGCATTCGAGATCATCTACGTAAACGACGGCAGTACCGACGCCTCGCTCGCCGAGCTTTCGACGCTCCCAGGCGCGACAGTTATCGACCTCAACCGCAACTACGGCCAGGCGACCGCGCTCGACGCCGGCTTCAAAGAGGCGCAAGGCGAGATAATTATCTCGCTCGACGGCGACGGACAGAACGACCCTGCAGACATCCCGCGCCTTCTCGCGGCTATGCGGGAAGGCGGCCTCGACGTGGTGGCCGGCTGGCGCAAGTCGCGCGCAGACAAGCACTCTATCCGCATCCTCACACGCATCGGCCGCGCGCTGCGCAAGTTGCTTATCGGCCATGTCGTGCACGACTCCGGCTGTACCCTCCGTGTCTACACGCGCGAGGCGGCAAAGTCGCTCGACATTCAGGGCGAGATGCATCGCTATATCGTCGCTCTCCTGAAGTGGAAGGGCTTTCGTATCGGCGAGATCGTTGTCAACGACCGTGCTCGGCAAAATGGCGTGAGCAAGTACGGCCCTTCAAAGGCTATCCGCGGCCTGATCGACCTTATCTATATCTGGTTCATTTATAAATATTCCCAGCGCCCGTTGCACCTCTTCGGCTATTTGAGCATAGTATCTTTCGGCGTTGGCGTGGTCGCCCTTTTCTGGAGCATCTACGGCAAGCTCGCTCTCGGTCTCTCGCTCAACAGAAACGGCTGGTTCTTTATCACCTTCTTCTTCCTCCTCGCGGCGATCATCTTCTTCTCCTTCGGCATCGTGCTCGACCTGCTTATGCAACTGCGTTTTAACACCTCTCTCTGCGAGAGGCGATACCACATACGCCAGGTGTTCACGACGCCGGTATGAAGCGCCTCCTCGTCCTCAACTACGAATTCCCACCGTTTGGCGGCGGGGCAAGCCCTGTTACTTATGAATAAAAGTTCAAAAAAGAGAATATTATTTATTATAACAACGCCATTTTACCAGGAGAAAGGGTCATCTTTAAGAATTTTTGAAGTGGTTAAAATGCTTGCTGAAGAATATGAAATTGACCTAGTAACTTACTCATTAGGGCGTGATGTCAATATAAAAAATGTCACTATTTATCGTACTTTAAAATCATTCAAGCCAAGCATTGGAGTAAGTGAAATAAGTTTATCTCGAATCGTTCTAGATATTTTAGTTTTTATAACGTGTATAAAGTTAATTTTTAGTAATAAGTACGACATAATACATAGTGAGGATTTTGAGGCGGCATTCATCGGGAGAGTGTTGTGTGTATTTAAACGTAAGACTAAGTTTGTGTATGATTTACACAACCGAGTACTTGATAACCTGGAACTTAAGGGAAATAAATATAACAGTCTATTCAGATGGCTGATTAATGTTTTAGAAAAGTTTGTTTTATCAAGAACAAATCTTGTGATATTAAATTGGAAAAAATATGAGAAAGATTTAATTTTCAAAAATAGATCAGTTTTAACCTTATACGACAAAATAGATATAGATGCACTTGAGGAGCATGATAAGCCAGATGAACCCTATCTTATATACACAGGAAATTTTGAACCGTATCAGGGTATCAAAGTTTTTTTGGAGGTCTTTCGTGAGGTGGAAATTAAGTATAAACTTTTGCTTGTCGGAGCACCAACTGACGAAATAAGGCAGTTTGTAGCAAAGGATAGCAGCCTAAATAAAAGAGTCATGTTTACTGGTAGATTAAGTATTGGTGCATCAAACTATTTAATAAAGCATGCTGTGGCTGGAATACTTCCGCGCTTAAATGAAGCCAGCAGCATGAAGGTTGTACACTATTTGATGATGGGCAAGCCGGTTATTGCGACCGATACGCCATCTAATCGCGAACTATTAAAAGATAATGATAATGGACTCTTGTATTCAAATCAAAAAGAGCTGACTTCAATTTTAAAAAACATAGAATCACAACCTGGTCTTATTGAAAAATTTAGAGATGGGGTTCACAAAACTGCGAACATTATAAAGAAGAACTGGGATGCCACAGCATTTCTTGAGAAATACAGACAGCTATGAACGTATTACATATTATCGATAAGTATGGATATGGGGGGGTTGAGAGTGTCGTGGACGGCATATTTGATGGGTTTAAGGACGAGTGGGTTCGTTTGTATAGATATTACATAAGGGATACCGAGACTAAAGAAAAGACAAAGGATAATCAAACCTATATTGGTAATTCCGGCAAGTATAGTGTGGTTCCATTATTTACACTACTATTTCTTATAAAAAAATGGGATATTCATATACTGCACACGCACCACAAAAAAGGTTTTTATTTTGCACAAATTGCAAAAATCGTACATCCCAAGATAATACTAATCCACCATGAGCATGGCGATATTCTTGTCAGTAACGCATTATACAAAATATTTCTTAGAGTATTTAAAAAAAATACTTCATTCTTTATTGCAGTATCGGATTACGTGGAAATACAACTAAAGAAAATGGTCAACATTCCTTCAAATAAAATAATTACTTTATTGAACTTCGTAGACCTGAGGAACACCATACAGAAAAATCAATATAGATTACACGCTGGGCACGAGATCGTAGTCGGGTTTGTCGGAAGATTAGCTGAGGTGAAGGGATGTGAATATCTTATACGCGCAATACCGAGCGTGCTAGAAACAAATAGACTCATAAAAGTTATTATCGCAGGAGATGGACCTGAAGAAGATCGGCTAAAATCGTTAGTAAGCAAATTAGGACTACAATTACATGTTAGTTTTATTGGTGTAACAAAATCTTTTGCTGACGTGGCTGACCTGGTGGACATGGTTGTGATTCCGTCAAAAAGCGAATCATCTTCGCTTGTTCTATTAGAGGCCTGGGCCTCAAGAGTTCCTGTAATTATATCTGAACTACCTGCCCTTAAGACAGTTGTAGAAGATAACCGTAATGCTATTACCTTTCCTGTTGGGAACATTGTTTTGCTTGCTCAAAAGATAGTTAATTTATCAAATGATGAAGTGCTAGCGGCCAGACTAACCTCAAACGCCTTGCACCAGGTTGAGAAGCGAGACCTACAAAGTTATATTGTTAGGCTTAAGGCTGTATATAAATTGTTTAAACATGAGTAAAAAGCAGATGCGTTTATTGAAGCTAATCGGAATGGTTGGACTAGTCTGGTTTCTCTTAAGTGAGATTAATTTAAAAGAATCCATTGCCGCTTTTCAAAATATCAATTACTTGATCCTAATTCCCATAGCTCTTTATATACCAGGACTGCTTATATCGACCTACAAATGGCAAGCAATTATTCCAGGAAATTTTTGGTATCTTTTCCGTGTTTATTGGATAGGGAACTTTTTTAGTAACTTTTTGCCATCAACTATAGGAGGAGATGGTTATCGAGTTTTGGCGTACGGAAAGCAGGTGGGAAAGAAAGTAGTGTTGGCATCAGTATTAATAGACAGATTGTCTGGGATTCTAGGAACTATTGTTATTTTCCTAATCTTATTAATACCAACATGGCAATACATGTTCATGTCAGAGATAGGCATAAGCCTCAGTCTTCCATTTTATGTTTGGATTGTTGCTCTGGTTACTCTTCTGATCATTGCACCGATTCTTTATAGAAAACTGATCTCATTGTGGAAAAGTAAACTTGGAGGAGTGTTTAGTCAGCTTAATGTCTCATGGCTTAAGATCTCAGTTTTATCTATTGTTTATCCAATACTAGGCGGCATAAGTTTATGGGTATATTGCTTAATGTTTGGGTATCTTATTAATCCTATTATTGTGGTTGGATTCTACCTGCTCATACAGTTGATAAGTATTCTACCAATTTCTTTTAATGCAATTGGAGTGTACGAAGTTTCAGTTATTGCGTTATTGTCACTAGTGGGCGTGCCAACAGAGGTAGGATTAACTATTTCACTTTTATCACGAGTAGTTTTGTTAATGCAAACCAGTATAGGAGGAGTTATATATATGTTACAGCCGGAGAGTGGCAAGCTAAATACTCTTTCGGAATAACAGAACTAAACTTGTTGAATCAGGCCCAACGTAAACTATTTTATCTGCATGTTTTGCTATAAATGCACGAGTATCGTCTCTAAGGTGTGTAGTGTAAAGGGTTTTAAGATTTGCGCCAGATACTGTGATCCACACATTTCTCCCAGGGTTTAGCGCAATGATGTTTGCCATCTCTTCTGCAGAATTTATGAGAATAGCGCCATAGCGTATATCTATATAGTTACCAGATTCGTCAGTAAATATTTCCTCCCTCCACATGCTCCTCCACTGATAATTTTGGTTCAGCATGTATTCAGGGTTTCTTTTTGTGTACCCGTAAGCTGGTTCCATAGTGTTTATCCAAATGTCGTTTGAATTAATATTGGAATTCAGATATTGAGAAATACTCTTTACATCCGAACGATGAGACTGGGCCCATGTAGAGCGGAATGGATCATCTGACACGTCGTCCCCGTAGCCCTTTGTTAATCGTTCGGAGAAAAGAGGGCTAGGCACCAGGATCATAAGAATTGCTAGAAGGATTAGCGATAATCTAGCTACGTATGGTTGTAAGCGGCGAACGACCAACAAAAACCCGTAAAGTGTTGAAATTATGAAGAGTGGTTCAAACACAAAGAACAAACGTGGCTCATTTTGAAATGGGTTCGCTAATTCAAAAAGTAAATAAGACACAAGCACTGTACCAAAAAAGTAATATTTATAGTTCAGGTTTATATCCAAGTACGTCTTTCTCTGAACGAAGGAGAATATTGTATATAGAACACCGAATATCGCGAATATTGAAGGGAAATAGTATGTAGAGAAGAAGGGAATAAGAACGTTGCTCCATTGTGGTATAGGAATGCCCGGAATTAAATATTTCACGCCACCGTCCGTTTCCACCTGAGATTGCATGTCGTATGGATTAGGTGCATATATTCCCAGCAAATCCAGCGGGTTGTTAACGATGTATATCGCGAGGAAAATACATGCGACGATAATGAGATTTTTAATATAAAAATCAATATGGTTTTTACGGTTTAACACATAGTTAGTCGTCCGTTCAATCGCAAAAAAAGCTACGACGGCGAGAAATAACCCTCCCAGTTGAACCGTCAGTAACATTAATATGAAAATGAGTGGCGATAGTATTTTGTAGAATCGAAGGTTTTGATAATATCCAAGCCAGAAGAACTCGATATTTATCATGAAAAGAAATGCATTCATTGCGTAGAAGCGGGCAAATTGGGAATATTCGATGTTGTATGTTGAAAAACATAAGATTAATGCGGTGAGTATAGCGATTTGAGGGTCAATTCGTTTTGCCATTCGGTACGAAACCGCTATTATCCCGACTCCAAAAAGTACACTGGGGAATCGCAACCAAAATTCGTCCGTTCCGAAAAGAAATGCAAATATCGACACGACATAGTGGTAGGCAATTCCTCTCCAGTAGTACTCGAATCCTGATGGAGAAACCGGAATTCCTATTTCGAGAATTTGAGTAACGTAAGTTCCAGTAAGCAACTCATCCCACCAAAGACTCAGATCACCCAGATTGTAAATGCGCAATAAAAAAGCGACCAGTAGGATAATTGAAACGAAAACTGCAGTTAGGAAAGAGGTCTTAGTGTGAAATTTCGAAAAATATTTCTCACAAATTCGGTTAATGAGCAACTTATTTTGCATGAAGTACTAGGCCGCGAACCGCAGATGTCCTTTTCCCTGCAAGGTGGATTTTCATTGGACTTGTTGCATTAAAGGAAAACGGGGGGGCGTCTATTAATACTGAATTTTTGATATAAGCATTACGTATGCAACCAGAAAAATAATTTGCCTTCTCATGCTCACTACGACCAAAACTCAAACCATGATTAATTGTATATTCTGGGAACAACTTATTATTTTCGATGTTTATTGCACTAGCAAGATGATTGTCGACATACAGAGAAATTAGTCCAGTGTCAGAATCGGGCTTATATTCAAAGAAGGCGCTATGTTTTCTGGCAAAAAAGTATTCTACTTCTGGGATTATATAATTAAGTGTATAAAAATGACCTTGAAAATTATTCATGCGACCAAATTGCAGAGTCACAGTGTTTCCGTTTTGAAACAACTCCCAATTATAATGCCCGATAATTTCCTGTTTATTGCTAGAGCTTCTAGGTTCCCATTCCACATACACACTGAAGGATCCCTCCTCGAATTTGTTGGCGGAGTTGGGGAGTTCTAGGCGAGAATTACCGTCGAAATACATACAGCCATCAAAAGGGAAGGCGTTGCCGATAAGGCCAAGCTCCTTAGGAGTTTTGCCTTGAGTGAAGTCCCAGGAGTAGTCCCATTTAATGGAATCTGGATCAAAATCTATAACGGGCGGGATGATCGAGATACCTTCATCGCCTTCTATCGAGACGGTCACTTCAGCGTTCTTAAGCACGACTCCGGGGTTGAATACGGCGGTTGCGGTGCCATTCAGCGTGCGATAGGGCTTGCCATTCTCATCAGTGAGGCGATCAGAGAGGTCGCGGGAGGGTTCTAGGTAAAAGGGCTTGCTAGAATCGGTATCGCCTGGGGCGCCGACCTGGATGGTGTAGCTCGCCGAATAGCCGAAAGGGAGGAAGTTGATATAGAGGACGTGGAGCAGGAAGGCGAGGGGGATAGCGTAGGCGGCGAAGGTGAGCCAGAACTCGAGCGTGTGGGACGCGCAGCGAAGCCTCGCGGGGAGGACAGAGAGAGTGGCGCCGAAGCGCGCTAAGGTCTGGCGCATATGCTTGTATATAACCATATCTTTCAGATAAATCAACATACTAGAATTCGTAGACCCAAATCTGCGAATAGTCGTTTGTCTTCTTATAGAACACTTGCTTTAAGCGAGTCTCGATGTGGGCACGCTCTTCCGGCGAGATGCGGTTTAGCGCCATATAGTCGAGGACGAGGAATCCGCGCTGGTTCGCGGTGGTACTCGCGAGCTCGGCAGCAGAGGCTAGTACCTGTGCGCCGACGTACGCCTCGCGCCCTTCGGTAATCTGCGGCTGACCGACCGCAAGGCCGATGTAGTCGTATTCGATCCAATAGCCGGCTTCGTCGAGAAATATCTTATTGAACTGCGGCATACTTGAAATAACGATGTCGCTCGGTGTTCGGTGCGCTTTGATGAATGCATAAGCGCCATTCCAATCAGGTTGCGGAACGTAGAGATACGAAGAACGACTCGGGAGTGTGGCTGGATTGTCTGATTCTAGAAAAAAGGTAGAGCGAGGGAATAACACACCTTCGCCGGTTGCAAAGAATAGTCCAAGTACCGCAAGAACTACGAGAGATTTCTGGTAGGTGCGGGAACAGAGCGCGACAAGCTCAAATGTCCCGAGCGAAGCGAGGATAAAGAGAATAGGCGTGAGATGGAAGAGATAACGATATTGGACGAGATTAGTAAACAGGGAGAGTGGGACCAGATAACAAAGCAATACAAAAATTAGGAACAGAATTTGTTTCGTGTAGCGTTGGCGCATCCGCCAAAGAAGAACGAGAGCCAATATGAGCATTAACCAATAACTGCGGAAGTAAAAAGTGGCGTAATACGGGAACTCATAATGCAGTCCGAGGTTGTTCGCGAGCGAGCGAATAGCGGGATACGCAAAAAATACGATAAGTGCGCTGGATGCAATAACAGTAACAAGCGGGAGTAAAAGATTCTTGGACGAAATCTTTTTGGAAATGAAAATGGTATCAATAATAATCCAACCAGCGAAGATGAACGGGAGAATAAGCCCGAGGCTGTGAGTAAGGACTGTGGCGATAGTGAAAAGAATGGTAAGAGTGCCGTAAAGCGCCCGTCGTCGCTCGCCATACCATGACTTATAGAAGAAGTAGAGAGCTGGCCAGAAGAAAAGCTCGAAGAGTGTATACCAACGCGCTTGCCTTGACCATGCGATTTGAAAATAAGAAAATGCGGTAAAGAATGTTGCGAGTGTGGCTATAGAAGGAGCGAACAGGTCGGCAGTGATTAGGAAGATTATGGCTATGAATACGATACCAGCAAGTGCGGCGAGGATACGATACGAAAAGGCGTTGTCGCCAAGCGTACTCGCGAGCCAGGCAGTTGGTTGACAATAGAGTGGACAACTGTAGCGAACTCCAGAGTCGAGAATGTCTGTACCTGTGCGCTCAAGAGCCGTGACGGCATTGATGGTGTAGCCCTCGTCCATCCAGTAGGGCTGGGCCCCTAGGGAGTGGAGGCGAAGAACAGCACCTCCAACAAGGCACAGTAGGAGCAGGAGTCCTGCCAGAAGGCATTTTTGCGAAAGGGGGATAACTTGCATATTTCTAACGCCTATGGTATAGGGTACTATATATCCGTCGGGGGTATTTGCCAATTTTCTTCTTATGATTATTAAACACAATTTTGTGAAAGTCGCTATGATTGCCGGAGTCGTTCTTGCAGCGAGTCCAATGCTCGCTTCTGTGGCATTTGGCTATGGTGGAGGTGGTCGCAGAGCGGTACCAGCCATTCCGGCAATCCCTGCAGTTCCTACCGTGAGTCCGGCCATCCGGGCAACTCCAGCGATTCCGCAAAGTCGCGTGCTCGGTGCTGCGACCTTCAACTTCTCGAATAATCTCGGAGTCGGCTC
>CAYILI010000037.1:8989-10613 GCA_964364105.1 uncultured Gammaproteobacteria bacterium
TGATGTGACGGCGCTCCAGCAGCATCTCATTGATAACGGCTTCTCGATTCCGGTTGGTGCGACGGGCTACTTCGGAAGCCAGACCAAGGCAGCAGTCATCGCCTACCAGAATGCACGCGGTATCGCGAATACTGGATTTGTCGGTCCCCTTACGCGAGGAGATCTCAACAAGGGCTCTATAGTGTCGGTCGTAGCGAAGACGAATCTAACGACTGAGCAGGCGGATTCGATAATTTCGTTGATCGAATCCTTCGGGGCCGACGCATCGGTTATTGCAAACGTCAAAGCTTCTCTCGGTCTCTAATTCATTAGTTAAAAACAAACAACCCCGCTCTTAGCGGGGTTGTTTGTTTGTGTGATTCATTGTATCGTTATTTATAATGCGCAAGCCACTCCTTCACGTCCTGCACGATTATTTCTTTCCCCATGAGCGGAATGGCCACCAGCCACACATTTTTCGTACAGTATCTGTTGCGCTCATCATCCTCGCTGTTCTTGTGCTTGAGGGTGCGTATTTCACACAGATTAAGTTTGTGTTCCCTTATACGAACTTCCTCGGCGCGGTGCTCCCCGGCGCTTTGGTAGCGCTCACAAACGAGGATCGTATGGCAAATAATCTTTCTATCGTGAGTGAAAATAAACAGCTTGCGCAAGCTGCCCAAGCCGCCGCAAACGACATGGTCACAAAAGGATATTTCGCGCACATCAGTCCTGACAGCAAGGATCCGTGGTACTGGCTCGATTTAGTCGGGTATAAATACCAATACGCAGGACAGAACCTCGCTGTGAACTTCACCGACTCCTCGGCTGTTGAACGCGCATGGATGGCATCACCAAAACATCGCGCGAATATCGTGAAGCCGCAATACACTCAAATAGGCATCGGCATTGCGAATGGAATATATGAAGGTAAGGAAGTGACATTTGTGGTGTCGTTCTTCGCTTCTCCCGCGATCATCTCGTCACAACCGCAGGGAGGCATTACGGTCGCCAGTAGTACGCAAAAGGTAGCCGTAATAACGGCCCCTGTATCGGCACAAAAGGGCACTACAACACCGATAGCCGAGGTTCTTGGCACACAGGCACAAGTTGCCGCGATATCGACAAATCCTTCGCCAATCGCAGGTTTCTTCGCGTTGGTCGCCACGTCTCCAACGCTCACCATAACCTACATCCTCTCCGCTCTGGCCGCCATCATTCTCGTATTGCTTATTGTTGCAATCGCCGTGAAGGTGCGCACCCAGTATGTAGAAATAATAGCTGGCGGACTGATTTTGCTCATTGTCATAATCGGGCTATCTTTCTTCAACATTAAAAGCGCGGCGAAGGTGCAGATATCGGATGATAGTCAACTTAGCAGTGCAATCAACCTGCTTGAATAAGCTCGTGGAAGTTAAGCCTCCGCATATTACGCCCACGAATCGAAATGGATGAAAACGACAACGAGCTGGTGAGCAGTCTGACGCACTTTGCCGGAGCGATATTCTCAATCGCGGGCCTTGTCCTGCTCGTCGTCTTTTCCGGCCTGCACGGCAGTGTCGAGAAGACCGTCGGATTCGCCATCTTCGGCGCATGGCTTAAGTTCGCAGTATGGGCGATACCGCTCTCGATTCTTTATATCTGG
>CAYILI010000038.1:0-10563 GCA_964364105.1 uncultured Gammaproteobacteria bacterium
TATTTCCAGTACAACTCTTTTACTTTGTCCGTTCGCGCCTAACCCTACGGTCAACCGGAGCGTGGCCCGCTCAACTCCACGTTATCGGCAACTACTACAATAATCCGATTCGAGGTCATCCCCATTGCTGTCATCCATAATACACCCACAACCCTTGCATCTAATGTCTTTTTCATAACACTTTGGACAAATAGATTGTTCATCCACTTTCCATATTTCTTTCACATCATTGCCACATATCTCACAAATCATGTATCCCTCCTAACCAACCGCGATGAATTTTCACCAACGCGTCCGACAATGCCAGCATCGCAGCCCGGAAGTCATCATCCGTTTCGACTTCGCGCTGCTTCCAGAAAATACGCCCGTCTGGCGTAATCCTCAAAACCTCTTGCCCATCAAAGGCTCTAACCTCAAAGATATTTGGCTCAGGCGTTAGTAGTTTCGCTTCGTTGCTCATTTGCTTTCTCCTGTTTCAAAAGTCGGCGCTGGCAGCCCCATGTCGTCTGCGTTTCTTTCTCCGGTCGGGACCGGAAACAAAATATCCATTGCATGAGTGGTAGCGGCTGACCGCACTGTTGCCCTCGTATTCCATTTATCTACCGCCTGTTGTTCCGTATGCCACCAATTTATGCGGATATTACAACATCCACATATGATACGGAATCCTATTGTAGGGAAAACCATTTTAGCCTCTAATTGCCCCGCTTTCTGCCCACAAAACGGGCACGCTAACAAACTATTCAAGACGGACTCCCTTCTTTTTAATTTTTATGCCCTTTTTGTGCATAATATACCCCAAAAAAAAGAGGCTGTCAAGAGTTATATTTAATTATTTTTGCCCGTGTTCTTTTTTATGGCAAGATGCACATAGCCAAACAAAATGCATAAAATGTTCGTAATCATAATGATGTGCGTGTAAACTTGTTTCCCTTAAGCATTTTGAACACATCAATGGCTTAACAACCTCCCCCCGGCTAACGGCGGCAGAAACTTGACGATGAATTTTTACTTTTTCCGGGAACGCTTGTTTCCATTCAAGGGCTCGTTCTGCATCATTGTTTGTGCGCATTCTCCCATTTACTTTATACCAATCTGCATAATATTCCTCGATTTCTTCCTTATGCGCTTCCCTGTATCGCCGCTTATAATCTCTAACTGTTTCTTTATTTTTTTGCGTCCTTTCTTTTCCATAAGCTATCACCTGCGCTTTGTGTTCTTGATAATATTTATTCTGCTTGTCTAACAACCGTTGCCGATTCCGCTGATAATAAGTTTCCATGCAATAGATATTACAGAATTATTTAAACCGTGTCAAGGAGTTTTTTAACAGCCTCAAAATCTAATTGTCCCCCAAAATTCATCAGGGAACCCTAACAAATCTTTGCAGATAGCTTTTGTGCGGGCAGGATCCCAGAAAGGGCACTCTTCTTTTACTCTGCCATTTAAGGCATAGTAACAACCTTTGCGCTCCGCGGCATTGTCTATACAACAATGGCCTGGAAATTCAGCGGAGAGAAAGCACGCTTTTATTTTGGATTCATCAACGTTGGACATTCAAGCTGCCTCCACATCTTCTTTATTGAAGATCTCAATCATCACTTTCTCTCCTTTATGGAGGGCGCCTTGAATACGTAGAAATAGTTTAGCAAGAGCAATCTTTGATGTCCCTATAAAGTCACGACTCTTTGTGAGGCCAACCAGAATACAGCCCCCAGTATCCGCTACCGTATTGCCCGCATGAATACGGACACCCTCGAACCCAGGGACATTGTTTATCAGGGGTAATGATCTATTGAAACGTCGAGAATGTGTCACTGTGATTTCATAGATACCCGCAGGAATCGCTGTCTCTCCTGAGACTTTCACGTTTCTAACAACATCCTCAAGCGTCCAGCAAAAGTGTTCCCCATTAACCAACATCTCGCCAAGGGTTGAATGTTCGCTGGACTTTTCACGCTTGACGGTTATCTTCATTCAGCCGATTCTCCGTGGTGCTTCTTTTGATGGCAATGATAGCATAAGACTTCTTGCGTTCCTGTAAATAGCCTTTCTGCAAACAAGCTTAAATCTGCAAAGCTCTTCAATGTCCCGCATTCTACTGTATGGTCAACCTGATAAGCAAGGACAGACTTAAGCGTCCCTTTTTTCGTTTTTACATTCACTCTTTCGTTTAAATTGTGCAAATTCCCACATGAAAAGCATTTTATGGCATACTTTCGCCGTCCATCTTTACATGAGACCTTTGCCCTCTTAAGGGCTTGTTTATATGCCTCCGAATACATCCAACGTTTACGTAGATCGGCCCTGATCTTGCCAAAGAAAGCTGCATCTGTCATTCCAAATAAAGGATTGATTATCCCACGTTTAGACAAAATGGATTCCCGTTTAGTGTTAGGTGGCTCGGACTTCGCTGAACCCGATGAACGGGTTAGCTCAGGCGTTGGGTTGCTTCGGTCGGTAATCGCCACCGTCAATATCAAACAAGGCATTCATCACCCTGTCGCACATTGGCCCTTGTGTGTCCACTTCTCCAAAAGCCCCGATATGCGCCATCAGTTCATTCACAGATTCATAGAGTTCTTCCCATATTTCAGGCGCTCCCGCCTGTGGCCCATGCTTGTTTATCGTCATCATTTATATTCTTCACCCTCTGGAACCTTGTCAACCTCAGTCCAGGTCAGTAGTTCTTCCGGTATCTGCTCGCCTGTGACTTCGATCAACCGCACTCTGGCATCATCCACTGTGACCGCTTTGAAATACATCCGTGTGTCGCCTTGCGCTTCACATTTAAAAATCTTCCAGTTTGTTTGTAACATGTCTCCTCCTTTTTTAACCAGTCGTTCAAGCCGATGAACGGGTTAGCTTAGGTGTTGGCCCCCTCATGTCGCGCTCGGTAGGCGGCAATCAGTGGGTCAAGCGTTTCAGCAACCGGAGCGCCCATTGCTTCCAGTCCGCTCAGGAAGGCCGTCACCTGCACCAGCTCCAGGGCGTCGTCTTGCTCAAGCCCTCGCTGATGCCCGTCGCCAAACGAGAGGACGCCCCACTGGTACACATTTGGCCCGCCATTCGCTTCGAGCAAAAAGCAAATCCTTTCGTGCCTTGGAAGTCCCTCGCGTGCAGGCTCGTTCAGCCACTCTTGTAAATTGAACATCGTCATTCCTTTCCGGGCACGAGGCCAACCCTGCATTCGAGCGGAACAGCCCAGAAGCGGGCTACCCCTCAAGCTGCTCCCGATGAATTTTCACCAGCGCGTCCGACCACGCCGTCTTGTTGCAGATCAATTCGTGATTTTTCTTGCTCGTAAACCGACATCCAGTATTCGTCTGGTGTCATTCTTAACGACCATAAAAGAGTTCTCCATGCCAAGCCGGAAATAAAAGAACGTATTTTGTCAAAAAATGTTTCTTCTCCCATATCACCCTCCTATTTACCATGCTTGTGGGCGGCTCGGGCACTGCTTCCCACCCCGACGCCGATAGTTTATGGTGACACCGCCCTATCTAACCAATCGCTGATAAAATTGTCTGGGTGCCAGTGCTGCAATCAATTATTCCCTGGCTTGCAAAGTTCGCGGATTGTATCACTTTGCCTTTGTTGTATGTGCCGATTTTCACGACATCATTTCAGCATCAACATGGGTGCGTATCAGCCTACGCATTACCCAGACAAAATAGTTCTAATTCTACGTTCGAGATTGCCTCCGATCAAAAACACAACAACCCATACCTCGCAGGTGACGGCCTGCTGCAATTATGACCTGGGAGGGCATTGAGGTATGGGTTGTTCTATGTTTGGGATTTTTTGAACACCGTCATGTTCATGTTTTTAGATATATCAAATGGTTTTATGAATGTCAAGCATTATTTTCAATTTCAATTTCTATGTTATCCATTCCAATACTCTCATAATATCCTTCCAAGAAGATAGCAATTTCTTTACTGTTCGTGATCTTCAGCCGATCCTTGACGCCGTCTTTTACCTGGTAAATAATATAGAGCATCGAATAGCCTCCATTGTAAGCAGTTCCCACTCAACTGAAGGGCCTAAGCTTCTCATGTAAAGCACAGGCCACATTTCGGGCAAATCTCTTTACCCTTGGTTTGCTTCAATGGAACGCCACAGATAGGACATTCCTCTTTTTCTTCATCAGCCATTATATTACCTCAATTTATCAGTGTCCCAGAAAACCAAGAATCAACGTAAACATCCACGTCTTTCGCCCCACCTGTTACAGCTATAGTAATATATGCTGTCTCTCCATAACTTATCGGAACTAACAAAGAACCCGTCAATGTCAATTCCCCGGATGTTTGTAATGCAGCATAATTAGCTCTACTGCGATAACTTCTTTGGCTGGTTACGAGGTTCAGCTCCCCTAACGTATGAGCGGCAGATATCCCTGTTAGTGTTATATTCCAGGACATTTGAAAATCTGCTGTAATTGGGGATGTAAACATATTCCCCGCAAAATTGTTTTGAGAATCAAAAAGCTCACTACCAAAAGCAATAGTATATACCGTTCCGTCACCTGTTACATTCGTTATCCCGCTGTTTGCTCTGACGTTAAACGCTGGAACATAGTTTTTCCCCACCGTGTTTGCTACTGAGGCAATGACCCCATCTACATTCTCTACAACCAGGCCAGTGACATATTCGATGTTGTAGGTTGGGGTCCCTGCTGTGCCGGTTGGCAATACGTCAGAGTGGATATTTTTTAAAGTCAAGTTTGTTGTTGGTGAATTGTAATTGTTTAGATTGGTATCTAAAAATGTAAAGTCCAGCCCAACTACTCCTCCAAAGGTTGTTCTATTGTTTACCGTAATGTTTTCAATAGCCACGTTGTCACTATCTTCTGATACAACCAGGGCTGGAGTTGAAGCATTAATTGCCCTGATCCATCTCCCACCGATAAAATTTACACCTCTACCATCTCCTGTATAAATAAACGGGCAGGATGTCCCTAACAGCGCGTGCCAAGCGATGTAACTATTAAAAAACGAAACGTTTTTGCAATCTGTTAAATAGATCAACCCAAGTTGTCCTGTGTGGTCTCTCTGATCATTGGCTTCTGTTGAAAAGTTATATACTCCAACATTTTGACTCCTATAAATTTTCATGACTCCTTTTGTACCTGGATCACAAGAAAGACCATGAAAGTTAACTCCTTCCGCCGTATCCAGCTCAATAGGATAATCATTCGCTCCTACACAACCCATCCCCGCAGTTATTTTTCTAAAGTTCGAATAATAAGAGGTGTCAACGTATAAATGACCACCATAATTCTTAGTAATATCGTAAAAATCAATATCACTGAAAGATGAGACAGTGGAAGACCCAAGAGAAATGCCGAATTTCCCTGAAGTGGTTTCGTTCCCATGATTTTTAATTACAAGCTGCTTGATATCGCAATATGTGACACTGGTCAAACGTAGTGTATTCGCTGGCACGTTGTTATTATCAAGAATAAATCCTGAAACGCTACAAAAATGGGCTGAACCGGATAACGTCATTAATGCAGTAGAAACTGAATTGTTTTTCAACGTGCAGACTCCTTTCCCTGCACCCTTTAATTTAATGGGATTTGTTATAGCAAGAGTCCCTAAATATGTCCCTGGAGAGCAATAGATATGTTTTGGATTGGTCGCAAGCATCTTCACGAATGCTGCACTGTTGTCTGTAACTCCATCACCAACTGCTCCCCACCATTCAGGGTAGGCTTTCTTTATTGAGCCATTTCCAAAAGCAACGGTCCCACTGCCGCTAAATTTATGGTTGAGCGCATCATCCATTAACCCGTTTAATGTAAAGGTTTTCCCGCTATCAATGGACAAAGTTGCCGTTGAGATATCTATATAAACATTCGCTGGGATGGTTATGCTATTGGAGATTGTCCAGGTGCCAGGGGCAAGTTTTATGGAGGTCATGGTTGACCCGATAGCGGCAAGTGCAGCGGTGATTGTAGCATCCGTGTATGCCGTCCCGCCACCGTAGACATAGAGAATATCCACGGGAGAGCGGAAGTAGGAGGTAGTACGCATTACAATATGAGAGACCTTAGTGGCAAGGGCGTTGAAATCTAAGCTCATTTATTATAACTCCTACCCACCATTCCTGATTTCTTCCCGTCTTTTATCTAAACGATCATGGATTCTGTTTATAGCATCCAATAACTTTGCTTCTGAGTTTCGGATATCTTCTCGTATTTCTATTCTAACTTGGTGGAAGTCCTCTTTGCGAACAAACTTGTCTTGCTGACAATCGGTTTTAAGCACATACTTTTCCGGCATGTCATCAATCTTATTGATTTTGTAAAGGCCCATAGCGGATAAAAAGGCAAGAGCCGCTGTTGCCATCCACTGCCACACATCCTGATTTGCATCTGCCATAATTTACTTCTCCTTTTGCATAATCATAAAAGCATTAGTTATCATCAAAAATATTTCTTCTGCGTCATCAACTACAGGTTTATAAATAAGCTGTCTGGCATATCCACCGCCGCCGCCGGATGGCGCTGGGGATAAAATAGATGCTTCATTGAAAGCCAGCCAATCTTTATATAAGAGCCAACCTCTATCATCTAAGCTTTCCCAGGTTCCTTTGTTGGCTAAAAGACCATTAGTAGCCAGCCAATCTTTATATAAGAGCCAATTATCAGAACTTAAATACTCCCATACGGCAACTTGCGAGGAAGAAGCAATATTAGCCCCTCCCACAACAAGAAAATTCTCGCTAAAGTATTGGTCAGTTCTGCAATCATACATTTAGGTATTTGTCTTAATGGTTACAAATCTATCCAAAGCCCCCGTTGCCGCAAATCTGAATGTTATTACATCCCCATTCAAATCTGCGGCTGCAAGATTGATTTTATACATCCCTACCCCTATTTCAGAAACAGCATTAGCACAGGCTCCAAAGGCGGCTCCATCAATGCTTCTGGTTGCGGTTACAGTTAATCCCGTCTCTGCTGTTTGTCCATCTGTTGCATCAACCATTAAAAACATGAAATTGGCAAGAGCTGTGTTTTTCTTCACTCCGTCTACATTTGCTTCAGTAACATACCCATTTGTATCTGTCGCTAATTTGTTTGCCGGAGTGAGTAAAATAAGTGCCGCCACACCAGTCAACCCTGCGCCTGCCACTCCTATCTCAGCCGTGTCTATAAGGATTGCCGCTGTATCAACTTTTACCGCCGCTATATCTGCTGGAAGATTAGCTGCATCTAATTCAGCAAGCCGAACCTCTGTTGCCCTGTCAAGTAATGTGGTTGTCCCTGCTGTATCTCCACCCGCATAGGTAGACCTGGAGCTTATAGCTGCATCCAGGTTTGTAAGACCCAAATTTGTTGCACTGTACGGATCAAACTGGACAAGCTGAATCTCATAATCAGCATCCAAAAGGCTCGTTGCTCCAGTCACGCTTATTACAAGCCTTTTTGAGCTTGCTACACTGAACCGTGCATCTGCAAATTGAAACTCATAAAGGCCTTTATGGTTTGTCCCCTCCACTTCTTTGAAACGACATTTGCTGGCTGTCGGAGCTGCGAAGGTCCCAAGTGTGGTTATAGTCTCGACATTGGAAGCGGCTACCGTGTACACCGTTGCCGTTGCCTCATTGTCACATATGGTTGATATTATCAACCCGCTGGAAGCAGAGGAAAGACCGGTTAACCCCACACCGGTTGACGAGTTTTTTAACGTGAATCGTATCAGATTGGATGTGCTTGAATGTTTGCGTAAATCAGCCATTAGTTTAAGAATCCTCCTCTCATATTATTCCCTACAGGACCACCACCGCCGCCAACTCCGTCATCAAAAGCATTTAAGATGGGGCCTATAAACATCCTACTTGTGTTAGTATCCGTCCACGCTCCCGCATCTGCCCTGGTTGTCAGATACATCTCCTTCCCTCCGGGCATTGTATCCAGTGCATTGTTATGGAAAAAGTTCATATGTCTTACACCAACACTATTAATAGATGTGGGCTTAACGACCAAGCGATATACTGTATTGGCCGCAAGGTTGTAGGGTGTTGTGAAAAGGAAAAATACCTGTCTCGTAGTTGTCCCCCCTAACATATTTGGATCTATCGATACAGTTTTTAAAACTGTGGAGGCGTCGTCATATAATATCAGGTCAAATGTTGACGTTAAACCAGCTGACATAATCGCCCATATTCCAGTGCAAGCCGCGGGGAATGGTAAACTGAATCGGTTTCCCCTCTCATCAGACGTAGACCCTGTATTAAAAGTCACACTTTGGAAGTCTGCGGACATCCCTAAACAATATATTTGCCCATAGGTTCCATCGTTATACTTAATCCCCACCATATTCATCAATGTGATGCTTTTAGCCCACGCTGTTGTATATAGACCGCTATAGGGGAAATTGGTAGGTATCCCACCAGCAGATTTAATTTGTAGATTTCCGACAGTTCCATCAAACTGAATGACAAGAGCTACTTTATCCCCTTTAGTCACAGTCGCATTAGTTCCTAAAGCAACTTCATAGTAGGTAGTCGCCGCAGGGGAAGCCTGTGTCCCTACCGCACTCCCACCGTATTGCGTCCCGCTTGCATTCCCTGTGGAATCTAAAGTCTCAAGCCCTACTCTTAGGGTTTGAGCATTTGTTACAGTACCTGTCATAAAACAGAGATGAGAGACAGTCCCGGCCTTGGGAATCTCAAAAATGACCTCATACTTTTCCCCAGCAGCATCAATTACAGAAGAATAAGAACTATCCAAGCCTGGGTCAATCCGTGGATGCTGTCCAAATGGTACGCTATAAATCGGCAAACTTTGTAGGCTCATATTTTAAACACCGTCCCTTCTATAGAGTTTTTAACCTGCGGCCACGTTGACCCAGTTGCCCTAAGCTCTTTTATCCTGCTTCCAAGAACAGCCATGATATCTGATTCTGTGATTTCCATAATTTCCTCTATTAACGCTGCCTTTGTGCGGACAATCTTTTTTGTCTTGCCCCCGATAGTAGCATTGATAATCACATGATCACATGCTAAAGGGGTAAAGGTTACTGTCATATCCATCTTAGCTCCTTACTGTATGGTGCAGCCTGTTGGTGGACTTGGCTTGACTTGAGGCATGGTTTTATTTACCTCGTTGGAATAAGCGCTTTCATTCCCAGACGCATCATAAGCGGTTATTGCATAATAATAGGTGGTCCCCTCAGAAAGCCCTGAGAATGTATAGGATGTAACATTTCCAACATCAAAAGGAATAGCAGAATACACCCCCGATACCATCCCTCTGTAAACCTTATATCCTGCCAGATCGGTTAGAGGAGTCCCGTCCGCATTTGTCGTTGGCGGATCCCATGAAAGGATAGCCTCCCCCGCCTCCACAGTAGTCATGCTGACACCGAATATAATGAATAATGCCAATACCAGAACCAACAATCGTTTCATTCCTACCCCCTTTAAATTTGAACTGCACTTACTTCCATTGAGACAATCTTCCCATCCCTCCCTCTTTCTATGTTCTCCGTTTTCAGTGTCCATTTTGTCTTAGATGCTTTCTCCCCTAACTGTTCCAAGGTATTTATAATCTCTTTTGTCTGTAATTGCAATGCTTTTATAACAGGAATATTTGCATCTTCCTTATCAAAAGAGGCAATCGCCGTCTTAATTAATAGCTCATTCTGACTTTGCAGCTTTGGGATCGCATCGGAGATAAGCCCTTTTAAATCCTTCAAAAGAGTTTTCTCGGTGATAGAATCCTCTATGGCCTTTTTATCGGCCTCAATCTTTGTTAAAACCCGTTCTTTTATCTCGGCAATAGCCGCTTCTTTTAGCTTGGTAGCCTCGGTCTTCTCTTCTCTCTCACGCCTCTTTAACTCATAAAAGGCTTCTTTGCGCAAGGTATCCATCATTTCTGACCTTTGACAATCTTTTTAAGTTCCTCAGTAGACAAGGTTTTAACGTCAATCTTTGGTGAGGGTTCCACCATTTTAACCGGCTCTGGCTGTTGAATAGGCTCAGGTTCTTTTTTTGCCCCAAACTTCTCACGCAAGAACTTATCTATATGTTCTGGCGGGGTGTCTTTTGGGAAAGTAACATAAATACTATGGGAAGGAATATTTACTCTCATTCTGGTTTTAACCCCTCCATTTCTGACCATGTGAAGCCGGGAGAAGAAGATTCTGATGGGATAGATTCTTTTGGTGTTGCTATATTTGCCATCCCTTTGGGAATCTGGTTATATAATTGTTCCATTATCTTTATCATATAAGGGCTTGTTGGTTCAATCTTTGAAGCAGTCAACGCAAGTTTACGCCCTGAGTCAGTTGTGGTTAATACTCTCAAAGCTAAAACATAAGGGATCGCCTTGGCCCCCGTCAGGAGTGTTGTTATAATGCCTCCATACCTGGCCCCTGTGGGGGGGTTCTCTTTATATTGCCCCGCACGCTTTACAACCTGCATTATGTTAGCAATCCCTGTCATTTCGTCAATTTCTTTTGGTTTGAATGTCCCAAAAACCTTGTCTTTATATGCAATAGTTTTTAAAGCTGTTGAAAATTTCTTAGGGCTAAACATCTCCCCTGCCCC
>CAYILI010000039.1:0-10352 GCA_964364105.1 uncultured Gammaproteobacteria bacterium
TCAAGACTTTGATGGGAGCTTTTGGTTCTTTTCTCGGAGAAAAGAACAGAAGAAAAAAGAGATCCTGAATCAAGTTCAGAATGACATTAAACCAAGCCTGCTGCGACTGGAGCTACTGAAGAAACTTCAACTTGCTGTTTACTCTGAGCTTCGCGAAGGGCTACTTTCTTAGATCTTGTATCTCTTCCACTTACTAGTCTTATGCACTTTGTACAAAGCCTAACTCTCAAAGAAGTTCCATCCACAACTATTCTTGCTGGATGAAGATTTGGTCTAAAAACTTTTCGTGTTCTATTTTTTGCGTGGGAAACGTTATGGCCCACCATAACTCCTTTTCCGCAGTTGTAACATTTGTATCCGCTACTCATAGGCATATATTATAGCTGAAAATCTTTAATTTGTCATCCCGAATTTTTACAGTTGTCATCCCGAATTTATTTCGGGATCTAAGTCCCAATTTAAAAGATGCTGAAACAAGTTCAGCATGACACGCGAATTGTTTTTAAATCTGGTAAAATGGTTTTTATGAACATAGAACTAGCTTTAATCTCACTCGCTGTCTTAGTCCCATCAGTTATTCTTCACGAAGTTGCGCATGGATTTGTAGCTGATAAATTAGGAGATCCTACAGCTAGATTACTCAAACGATTAACCCTAAACCCTATTCCACACATCGATCCTCTTATGTCTATAATTCTTCCTCTTCTTTTAGTTATCTCTGGCTCCCCTGTCATTTTCGGAGCCGCCAAACCAGTTCCAGTAGATCCATTTAATCTCAAAGAGCCTAGAAAAGATATGGCGTTGGTTTCTCTGGCTGGACCTGGAACTAATTTTTTAATCGCAGCCATAGCGGCACTTATAGCTCATTTAATTTTTCCAGGGGCTTCAATTATCCAAGTTTTAACTAGCAGTATTTTAGGCTTGGTCTTAGGTTTAACAATAACAATCAATACAAGTCTCGCGATTTTTAATCTTTTACCAATTCCGCCGCTGGACGGATCTAAGATTTTTGCGCTTTTACTTCCTGAGGATACTGCTAAATCTTATATGTCTTTAGGAAGTGTAGGATTTTTTATAATTTTTGCTCTTATGCTTTTCCCAATCGGAGGATTTTCTCTAGGAAGCATAATAGGTGGATTAGTCGATACCGCCCTCCGCCTCCTAGGATTTTAAATAAATCTCTGCAAATCAAACTTAAACCGCCGGCCATTTCCAGGATAGTTTTACCTTTAGCCTTCCAAGGCCAGGCCTTGGAAGGCTAATCCATGAATTTAATTGAATTTATAATCTCCTCAAATTCTTTTTCGTAATCCGAAGGATCCGGCTCTTTGGAAATCTTTAAGATCCTATCCCCTTTTTCAAGAAGATAATAAGTATTTCTTTGACCGTTCGGAGTTTCTGTAATATATTTATAAAAAACACCATCTGGAGTTTGATTCACTTTTTTAGAGAAAATTTCATTTGGTTTAATATTTGGTCCGCCCTCTCCACAACCAGGATCCTTAAGATTCTCCTCTATTGTAGGATGACAACCATTATTAAAATTGTCAATAAAAATTTTGGCTTGATCATTACTGGGACGACTATTTTCTCCAATCCTAGTTCTGTACGATGAGATCAATATGCTGTAATCTTTTTCCTGAATATACCATTCCCCAGGATAACTCAACGTAATTTTCAGATCCGTGCTTAAATAATCATCCGCGGCCAGAATCTGTCCATAAGCAATAAAAGCAAAAAATAGTGCTGCTACTGCTACTATAATGAGCGGCAGATATAACTTTCTGATCTTTATCTTTTTCATTTCAGTAGCTATATTTAAATGTACCCCAATCTGAAGTAAGTTTCAATATTCTGATTCCCGTTAATTCCTGAGTCATTTTCTCTTTTCCTTTTATTCTCGTAGTTACTTTGGTTTTCCCTGTTTTAGATGAATAAATCAATCTAAGCTTTAACTCGCCTTTTACTTCAAACTTCTGTTCAAGTTGTTTTAAAACCTTCGTTTCTCTGTCTATAACATATTTTACCCATATTCTTGAAGAATTAAGATCTATAACGGGATTAAGATTATATTGCAGAGAATCCAGATTCAAGCTTGATATATTTTCTTTTTCATCTTCATTTTCTCCGGTTATCTGAAGCATATTCCCCGCTAAATCAGTTACTTTAATTCTTATATCTTCATCCTCTCTTAAAACATCTACATCCGCAGAACCCGAACTATCAATTCCTGTGGTTTCAAGCTTAAGAGTGCCAGGATTAAATTTAATTTCAGCCTCAGGTGGAGTTTTATCTATAGAAAAACTGGTATTCTTACGCTCTTCTTTATTTTCGGCCTTATCATAAGATTCATAAGTAATTTCATGTGTTCCTTCATCCGAAAATATAATCGGGTCTTTATACTCCAACCAATCGCTACCATTTAATGTGTAGAGAGTGTACAAAAGCCCTACCCCATCCTCATTATCCTGTCCAAGAAGCTCAACGCTAACATCCGACCTATACCAGTCACTTTCTCCTTTTTCCCCTGAAACAATGATATTTGTTGTCGGCGGAATAAGATCTTTTACTTCTCCCATAAGACTAAATTGCGAGAAGTGGGTTGTCTGAGCAAAAACTTTTTTATTTACTAAATCAACGCTACTGGGTAGCGATTCCCATTGATTATTCCACTCGTTATACCAGTAAATCCCTAGCGAGTCTTCGTTCATGTTGGTTAAATCTGCGTTTGAGTAGTCATAGGTGAGCGTAATCGGCTGATTAAATTGACTAATTTCTTGTCCGAGATTGTCAAATGCATTTAGAAAAACTGACGGCATGACGCTTTTTATCTTTCCGTCAGTTGTTGTTTCATATGGTCCATAATCCATTATGAATTGAGTGGCTCTATCAAGTGTTCCGCCAATAATATCAAGAAGAATATTGCCTAATGATACAGAACCCCCGCTTATGGGAACCTCTTGCTCCTTCTTTGGAGTTCGGTTAACAAAAAGATTATAGCTTTTTGCTCCATATCGTTTATTTTCTTTTTCCGGAGGATCGCTTGTCCAAAGCGTCCAAGGGTCAGTGATTTCCCCTTCCCACCCTAGAGGATCTGTAAAACCCCAGGGGTAATCGTCATCAAACGTACTATTTCCATTTGAATTCTTGAAAACAGAAAAATGAATATGAGGTCCGGTGGTATTTCCTGTCATGCCAACTTCTCCAATTTTTTGCCCTTTATTAACAGAAACTCTCCCCGTATTCGATGAGACAATAAGATTGTCGTTTGATAAATGCTCGTACCATGATTGATATCCATTCCCATGATCAATTTTGATTACATTTCCTGCTCCGCCGCTTTGTGATTCAGACTTAAACGTAGCCCAACCGGACGCTGCGGCAAGAACCTCTGTTCCAAGAACCACACCGTTTTGCGAACTGTAATCATAACCATTGTGTGATCGATAAAATGCATCTTTTACCTCTCCTGTGTAATTCAAAACAGGAGGATTACAGCAAAAATTTTGTAAAGGATACTCATGGTCAAACCACGATCCTGGATTAAATACTTGCTGCTCAAAACTCTTACCCCCGCTTTCATAATCCCATGGCAAATCTAAAAAAGGTTCGGGGGGCGTGGGAGTAGGGCTTGGAGTCACAGTAGGTAAAGGCGTTGGGGTAGGAGCAGGAGTGTAATCAAATGCAATCTCGAAGTTATCAATATTTGCAGACCATTCCGAAGGACCTGCACGGTTAACTCTAAAAACATAATTACTAGATCTTATATTTGAAAGCGAAAAACAAGTTGCAAGTATACCATTTGTAAGAGGAGTAGTAACATTATATTCTTTAATGAGATTACTATTTAAAGCATACATTGTCCAAGTGTCTGACGGAAATTGACAGTTTTCGTAATAAAGTATTGGCGAACTAACTCTAGACACTCCTGTATAAATTCCTAAACTTGGGACATTTGCTTTTCCGGTTACCCGGACCCTAACATGGGTGATTGTTGCTCCGTTTGGAATACCAAAATCTCCGAAATTCTGAAAGTAAAGATTCCCAAAGCCTGGTCCTAGCGCTCTATCACAAGTTAATCCATCGGTCACAGAACAGTTTGATAAATTTAGTGTACACATTGTAAGTGTTACCGCTAATGATATCTGTTGTAACAGTTGCTGCGCTTCTGTAAGGAGTGGTTTCGGCGAAAACCTGCCTTGAAGAACAAAAAAAGAATAACCCTAAGATCAGGCTAGTGAGTAATAACCTAAATGCACTTCTTGTCACGTTGAATTCAAGACGATAATTTCAGGTTACTCTCCACAAATATAAAAATCAACAAGTAATCCAGGATAAAAACTATAACTTCTAGCCTTCCAAGGCCAGGCCTTGGAAGGCTAGACGCGATAGAAAATTTATGATAGATTGTAAATATGCCTGCTAAAAACAGAAGGAAGCAGTATTTAGAAAATGGTTATTATCATATATACAATCGTGGTGTCGAAAAAAGAATAATATTCCAAGACCAACAAGATTATAATGTCTTCTTATCATATCTTAAAGAGTATTTGTCGCCTAAGAATGAAAAACTATTGCATGAAAGACTTTCTGAGCCGAATTTAAACTCTATTGAACGAGATAAAATCTTAAAAATACTTAGTCTAAACAACTTTTCTAGTGAAATTTCCCTATTAGCTTATTGTCTTATGCCAAATCACTTTCATTTTTTTGTTAAGCAAAAGAACGCTAGTTCAATAGATAAATTTATGAATTCTTTATGCACGAGGTATTCAATGTATTTTAACAAAAGATATAAAAGAGTCGGTTCATTATATCAAGGAGTTTATAAGGCTGTTTTAATAACTAATGAGTCTCAATTCCTGCATCTTTCTCGTTATATTCATAAGCAAGCTGTAGCCTTCCAAGGCCTGGCCTTGGAAGGCTACAGAGGGCAACCTTCGTCGTATTTGGATTATATGGGTTCGAGGAAGACTGAATGGGTGCATCCGGAAGAAGTTTTATCATATTTTTCTAAAGCCAATCCTTCCCTATCTTATGAGAATTTCGTAAAAGAAGAAGACGATTTCGGAGCGCTTGGAAAATTAACTCTGGAAGAAGATTAGCCTTCCAAGGCCAGGCCTTGGAAGGCTAAAGGTGCCTGCTCATAACAACCCTTGACACTACGTCCTCATAGGACTATACCTATATTATAGGGTCGAAAGATTTTTGATATAGTTTTTATAACCAAACTATATCACTTTAATTAGCTGTACCGGGCTAATATATTTAGGTTCTCACCACTTACTATGGGTTTGACATCCCCTTCAAAATGTAGTAATATGACCGCGTATGGGATTCCGACCTGAAACATTAAGACGTCATCCAGCACCTGGTCAAACACTTGAAGGTGGCTTACCTAGCCTACCTAATAGACCAAGAACTCCTCACGTTCCACACGCAAGAGCGTTAGCTATGGGAGCAGTTTTTATATTAGCAGCAGGTGCAGCAAGCGCAAAAATTAAAGAAGCATCTGACACATTCACAGAACTAAATTCACAACCAAGAACAAATTTAATCCCTGCCGAACAAATGAGATATCCATTAGGAAAACAGTTATTAGAAATTACTCTGTCTGCTCCTGGTGAAATTTCAATTCAAACTACAACTATTCCTCAAGCAATTGGACCTGATAAATTTGATCATGAGAATTTAGGGTGGATTAGAACTGACATAAATAAACCAGACGCAGAACAAGAAGTAGTATTAATTCCAGTTAGCTCATTAGCAGAAGCTGTTTTAATCCCAGTCCTAGGAGCATCATTTGAGGATCAGGATCCCGATAACCCCTTTGCTAATATAACAGTTAATTCTGATGGTCTACATGGGGGAGCGTATTTTAGGATTGAAAAAGAAGGAAAACCATTACTCGACCCTGACGGAAATGAGCTTTTTACAAGAGTTACTGAATCTAATATGCCAACGATCGAACCAATTCAAGAACCAGTAAAAACTGTTGCGTAATGCTATAGGCTTGACAGGGGGTAAAAAAAGAGTATAATCGCAAATTAAATATGACAGAAGCAATGAGATCAGAAACACAGCTTAGAATTGGAATTCAGCCAACATCTGGTATTGATATTGATTTAACAGCTGGTACCCCAAGAGCATCAACTGGAAATTTATCCAGTGATATTAGCAGAGGAATTTCATTAAAAAATAGAGCTGCAACAGTAGTACTAGCATTCGGAATGTTAGGTGGTGCAAAAGTAGCTTTAGATACACAATCAGCAAATGGACAAGAGCCATCACCAGCGCCTTCTTTCGGAGCATCATTTGAACCTACACCAAGCGTAACACCTGATCCAGAAACAGGACTTTTACCATGCCCTACTCCCACACCTGAACCTTCAAAGGCACCACTGCCTTCACTTCCACCTGATATTGGAAAAATTCCTGGAGGAGAAGTTTTATTCGCACAAGGTGCTAACTCAAACGGAGAAACTGTTATTGTAACTTTAGCTCAAGAAGTTCCAGCATCAGTAGCTCCATCTGCAGCACCTGAAGTAAATCCTGCTCCATCTGTCACACCAGATCCAAGAACAGCTACTAATTGTGATCCAGAACCTAGCCCAACCCCTCAGGAGGTTTTGCCATACACTGCTGAAGAATTATTAAGTTCTCGTTTAGGGAAAATTAGTAGGTCACAAATAGATTCAATAATTAAAAAAACTACTAAGGTATTGGCAAAATATTACGAAGATACCCCTGCAGAGGAAATTAAATATTGGACAGATGATTTCAACAAATGGTTAAAAAAACCTGATGCTGAAACACTAGGTGAAGAATACGAAACGCAAGTTGTACTCAATCTTATCAATACAAGGGTTGTTGAAGCTAAAGGGGGTAAAAAAGCTGCTGATGCAGTAATGCTTTTAACTGAAGCTTTTTATAGAGCTGGTTTTAGTTTCCTACGTCAAAATGATGGTAACCTAATCAATCGCAACGAATACGACAGGCAAATTTTGGAAATATCAAAACAAGATTGGGTAAAGGAAACCGAAGATGAGCTTATGCACAGGAAATAAGCGAAGCCCTATACACCTACCACCGATACTTGCACTAATTGACAAACCTCGCAATATTTACATAAACTAAATTGGTGCTGTAAGTTACTCATATTAATGCACTGAATGTTTTATGCCACGCTGGAGAAATAAAAAAATTCTTCTTTTAATTTTGTGTTTGGTAGTCTCTTTATTGATTATCATTCCCTTATCGCTCATTCTCACACGCGAGAGTGAAGCTGATAAACTAGCTAATGAAATTAACTCAATAGCTGGAAATTACCCTGCTTACATAAATGGTGCTCAAGTAAAAGAATCTTCGGAAATTTTTAAAAACAAAAAGCTTTCATCAGCACAGCGATATACTGCTCTTGAAAATATAGTTTATTATTTTAGCGTAGGCTACGCTACTTCACATAATCCTGACATTAGGGCATATGCCAACTCTTTGAAAGATCCTGCGAAGAAAAACTTTCCAAGAGAGTATCGCGAAGAATATTTTATTATAAATTGCGCAGATTCTTCCTGCGGCGAAAAACCCGATGAAAAACTCAAGCAAATCCAGAAAGAAATAAGTGAATCAGGAATTCCATCTGACTATTTGGACGGGATCACGACTAATCTCGAACAGGCAAGTTATCTTCCTAAAGACGCAGTGGACAAGGAATACGGATTTAAGCTAGTGCTTCACCAGCTTGATGAACAAAATAACCCTAAAGCATCAGCTGCTGCCATACATTTAAAAGATTACCTGAAGAAAAAATATTCATTTGAATTTACCCAACCATCACAATGAAAAAACTATCGTTAATTATTCTATGTATTGCATTCGCTTTTTTATTTTTCCTAAGCAGCGCTAAATCATACGCAAATCACTCTCCACAAGATACTGAAATGGCTGTAAAATTCGGATCTGATAACGGCAATACTGAATGGCAAGTTGCATACAGATATTGGTATACATACTATGATTCGAAGAATAGAGCACAAAGAGGTAATACGAGTACATGGAAGATTTGGGTTGATTCCACATCTAATCTATATTTCCCTGCTCTTAATCATACTTTCGATAGAGTCAGCTATCTAGACATTGGTGGAGGAACCTCAGGTATGGGACCTAGATTTCAGTCTTATGATAATCACCATCCCCCATATAAAATACAATGGGGGACAACATGTATAGATCCCAAGGAAGTGGCAGTATTTTCTACCCCTACGGATACTGGCACTTACAGAATTTTACTTTTTGGTCCCGATGTTACATATAATAAAAGCTCAGCAAATAATAGCGGAAGAAGAGTTGCTTATGCATATGGAAATACCATATCAAGTCGCACTGATCAGTGTCCTTTTAAAGATCCTACTTATAAAATTCAGGGTAGAGTTTTCGTCGATAAAAATCGTGATGGAAATAGGGATAGCGGAGAACCTAATTACGAAGGAGCAGTAATTGAAAAAAGAGGCGATGAGTATGAAACTGACAGAACCAATACAGAGGGATTTAATTTTTATAATCTCCCAGCTAGAAATGACTATCGGGTTACTTTAAATGTACCCCGTGACTATGTAGCTACCAACGACAGGGACCGGACGGGAATTAACCTCCCCCCTACCCGTGAGTTTTCAAACAATAGAGAAATAAACTTCGGCATTGCTCCGGATCGGGGTGCGATTTCAGGAATTGTATATATAGATGAGTGGAATGGAAATACATCACCAAATGGAAAAATTGACGTGAATGACACCAGACTACGCGACGAAATAGTAAGAATAGACCCGAATGGCATTAATAATGACACAAGAAAAACAAATACAGACGGGGTATATAGATTTGATGATTTAAATCCTGGATCTGATCATACTATCCGGCTGGAAGGGATTGATCCGTGTAGATTAAATGTTACTGGTGATAATCCTAAAACCAATGTTAATGCACCAGCAGGAGGAAATAATAATGTTAACTTTAGACTCACCCGCCGGTATTTTGAAATAACAGGTAATATTTATAGATATGTCCCGGGGGTTTGTACGCCCACAATTAACACTAATTGCCAGGAATATGGAAGAAGTGTAAAAGTTACTGCATTAGGCACTGGAAGAAACGATGATTCTAGACCGGGAGACTCTCCTGATTATAAAATAACAAGAATTCAGGATCAAAATGGACAATACACTGTTAAGCTTACTGGACTTAGAGCTGGAGAAAGTGTAGTTGACGGAAATGAAAAAAATGTAACTGTTAACTGTGCTAATGCACGGCAAGATTTTTACATCCGCCCGGCTGGTACAACTAACTTCTCTATCTCAGGCGGAGTCTATATTGAATCAGGTAAGGCCAATGGACTTCAAAAAACAGGAGTAAATGCTGATGAAAGATACACAGAAGGCGGAACTATTCAAATAAGAAGATGTACTAATGCATCCTGCTCAAACAGTGTGGACAGTGGACGATCAGGAGAAATAAATAATAATGGCATTTATCAAGTCGATAATAATCCCCTCACAAATGATTATCGCGTAAGACTTCTAATGAACACCGGGAGCTTACCAAACTATACAATTAATGGGAGTATTGGAAACAACTTACTGATCAATAATCCTACAGGAGACATAAGCAATATAAATTTCCTGCTTAATCCCCCTGCCGGAAGCACATACTCGATTCAAGGCGGAGTTTACATAGACTCTGATAATCCAGAAGGTAAGAAAACAAACTCTGAACCATACGTTGGCAGATCTGGCAATGAAGAAGTCAGAATTGTTGGCTTAGATGCTGGAAATTCTAGCGTAGATAGGACTATTACTAACTTCACAAATACCGCAAATGGATTCTCCTCTACTAATCTTCCCGCTGGTCAATACTGGGTAGATTTCAGCGGACCTAATGGACGTGGTGCAGGGTGGAGAGTTACATATCCATCGGGAATTTCCCCATTCAGAATCGCACTCACTCTCGGTCCATCATGTAATGATGATGCCACAGATCAGGACGGAGTAGCTCTTTGCCCAGAAATAGGTGGAGTTGTTACCGGAAATGTGACCAATGTAGACTTTGGTATAAAAGAGCAAAATGATGATCCCTGGTATCAGTCAATTGGCGGAGATGTACGCATTGATGTAGACAATTACAGAAATATAATTCCTGTTGGAACAGATCCAGTTTGTGGAAATACTACTTATCCATATCTTTCTTCAAATTCAATTAGCGGTAATCTTACTTCAGGGATTGTCTTTACCGGAACTAATCCAAATCTTTCAAATACGGGAAACGACAGATCTAAAGCTTCTAATCAAGGCTGGCTTGTA
>CAYILI010000040.1:0-10319 GCA_964364105.1 uncultured Gammaproteobacteria bacterium
AGCAAAAATTGCAAAAGCAAAAAAAGCTAGAGTTCTTCCCGTTAAAACTGTTGCTTCCCAGTCAAATCTTGCAGCTCCGAAAATAAGTCTGACAATTGGAATTCGCAGAACTATAAACAAAACTGAAACAGGAAGAACTAGATAAAGCATTTGATTAAAACTTGTAAGAAAAGTTGTTTTGAAAATATCCAGCCTATCTTTTTCGCGTGACAGAACTGGGAATGCTGCTTGCGCAATTGACTGACCAAATAAAACAATTGGGGCAAATGCCAGAGTCTGTGCAAAATCTAAAATTACATAATTTCTTCCGGCCGATGGAAGAAAAGAAATTAAAGAAACAGTTATTAAGGTACCAATTTGAAAAATAAATAATGATAAACTTCTCGGCCAGATAAGTTTTAAAACGTCTTTAACTCCAACAGTGTCAAATGAAAATGTAGGTCTAAAAGAAAAATGCACACGTCTAATTAGAGGTATTTGAAATAATGCATAACAGAAAGCCCCAAGTATTACGCCAACTGCTGGCGCATAAATACCTATCCTATCTGAGAATAATAAAATTCCAATAATTATTCCTAAGTTATAAAGAGCTGCTGCGATTCCTGGAATAAAAAAATGATTGTGAGATTGAAGAATTGCAGAAAAAAAAGTTGCAACTAAGAAAATTATTTGTCCAAAAATAATTATTCTCATAAGATTTGTCATTAGTTCCATTTGATGTGGCGGATATCCAGATCCTAAATTAAAAAGCTGAAGAAAAATTGGAGCGAAAATAAATAAAATTACAGAAACCAAACCAAAAAAAGCAAAACCCATGACCATTAAGGTAGACGCCATTTTATTTGCTTCCGATTCCCGCCCTTTATGAAGGAGATCTGCAAAAACAGGAATAAAAGCCGATGAAAGTGCACCTGCGATTATAAGTTGAAATAAAAAATCAGGAAGCTTAGAAGAGACTAAGTAGACTCCTAATGTATCTGACGCACCAAAAATTCCAGCTAGTAAGCGTTGACGAAAAAGCCCTAAGACTTGGGAAAGAATTACAGTTGCCATCAAAACTAAAGCAGCGGAAAGAATATTTGTCTGTTTTTTTAAAAGAAGAGAAAGACCTTTTTGGAAAAAACGTAAAGGCATAAGAAAAATAGCCCTGCCCATCTAAAGCTGCTCCGTAAGCCGACGAACGAATAGTTCTAAAAAGCCGAACGGTAAGGCTAGTTGGGTTGCGAATATCAGTATATCATGCTAAAATGCGTGCATGCCAGTAACAAAACAGGCCAGAAAAAAACTTAGACAGGACATAAAAAGAGAAAAAAAGAATAGAGATTTAAAATCAAAATTCAAAAAAACTCTTAAAGACACAAGAACAAGTCCTACAATAAAAAGGCTAACAGAAGCCGCAAAGGTCATAGATAAGGCTGCAAAGAAAAATGTAATTCACAAAAACAAAGCTGCCAGACTTAAATCTAGATTAGCTAAATTATCAAGCTCAAAAACTACCAGCAAACCAGCTCCAGAAAAAAAGAAAAAATAGTTTTAATTAACCTCATTCTACTTCACCCTGCACCACATAAAACTTTTTGTAAGCAAAATCAATTCTAAAATTCGAGGATAATTCGTGGGTGCAGGGTTTACAAAATATCAAAAAACCCATAGACTTAAATGATATGCAATCTTCTGCCTCTATTAATTTAATCAAGGGTAAATCGAATATAATCGATGACATTTTGAGATGGGCTTTAAGCGTAGGCAGACTCTTAATCATAGTTACTGAAATTGTTGCCTTTTCCACTTTTATATTTAGATTTACATTAGATAGAACGCTAATAGATCTTCACGACAAGATAAAACAAGAACAAGCTATCGTAGCAAGTCTTAAAGACAGAGAAGTAACTTATCGAAATCTCCAAGGCAGACTCAATGATGCCGCAAATATTACAGCTAACGGGAATAAAAATGTTAAAATATTAAATGACCTTATCGAGGCTACCCCATCAAACATTACCTATAATTCTTTCGAGATAGGAGACGGCAAAGCCTTAATTGATTCAAATATTCAGTCAATATCGTCATTAACTAATTTTCTTGCAATTATTCGGGACTATCCAGAAACCAGTTCCGTAACAATTGATAAGATAGACAATCAGTCATTAACCAATTCCGTAAATGTATTAATAACGATAAAATTAAAAGGAGCTACAACACCGTGAAAAAAGTATTTAAAGGAATAAAATATGAAAAATATTATAAAGATATTCTTCCTTATTTAAAAAAACAGAAGAATCAAGAATATTTTATGGTTATCCTAACATTGGGAGCAACCATATTCTTCGCTCTTTTTGCAATCAACCCTACAATTTCAACAATTGTTAAGCTTAGAAAAGAAATTGATGACAGTAGATTTGTAGAGTCTGCGCTTACAAAAAAAATTAACAATTTATCAACTCTCTCAACTGAATATTCAGCAATCCAAACAGATATTCCTGTCGCTCTCGATGCCATACCTGAAAATCCCGAAGCCCCAACTCTTGTCGGGCAAATCCAAACCATTGCTAAGAATACAAATGTAATTATTGAAGATTTAGATATATCCGAAGTAGGCTTAACAGATGAGGGAGCATCTATTAGCTCAAAATTTAGTTTTGAATTAACAGGCACCTCTAATTATGATAGCCTAAATAGTTTCATCTCAGAACTTATTTCTATGCAGAGAATCGTAGCTATTGAAAAAATTTCATTTACTAAAAACTCAGATTCCGAAACCTTACAGCTTGACTTAAGAGGTTCAGCGTATCACAAAAAACAATGAAACAAAAAGACTTACTTATACTTCTAATCCCAACGTTCATAGTAACCATCCTTTGGATAATCTTTAATATTTATCACAATCATGTAACTTCAACAATTACCGACCCTTTAAGCATACAGATTATTCCAATTGACGGAAAATTTAATAAAACTTCTCTTGAAAGTATTAAAAACAGAAAAAGAATAGAACCATTATTTATCGCACCAGTTATTGATAACGCGGAAATCTCTCCAATACCTTCTGTGTCAATTACTCAAGAGGAAGAAGCAAGTACATCAGCCGCAGATGTTGACGAGGATAATCCCGAAAATTAATCATGAACGATTTATGGAACAAAAAAATTCCAACTTTAATAGGGCTTATTTTAATTATGATTGGTACTGTAGCAACTACCTTCCTAGTCAAGGGAAATACAATTTTTCAAATCAGAGCAGGTCCTGGAATGGATCCAAAGAATGTAAAAGTAACAAATGTATCTGAAAACGCTTTTACTATTACCTATTTAACAGACGATAAAATGACTGGATCTGTTAACCATGGGATTGACCCAAAAGATTTAGATGGAATTTCACTTGACGACCGAGATCAATTATCCCAACAGATTAGTAAATATAATTCTCACTCGATAACAGTAAGGAACTTAGATCCAAACACCAAATATTATTATAGTATTACCTCAGGAACTAAAAAATACTTGGATACTGGATTTAAATTTGAGATTACGACAAAAGGACAAATAAGTAATGCTCCCTCTTCGCAGATACCAGTCAGCGGGAAAGTGATTCTTCCGGATGGGACGACTCCTACTGATGGACTAATTTATTTAAAGACTAATGATGCTGGAATTACGTCAGGTCTTTTAAAGGAAAATGGCACATACATAATCCCTCTTAACACACTGCGAAAACTTGACACTGATGAATATCTAGAAATTGACGACAATACAATTATTAATATTGAAATATTCTCAAATGGACTTTTTTCTTCAGTTAGCGTTACATCAAATGACATTAGTCCAGTTCCTTTAATAACCCTTTCAGGGAGTTATGATTTCTCCGCGTCTACTATGGATCAAGAAGAAAACAAGACCGTAAATCAGTCAGAAGGTTTTCCTTCCTTTGGAAATGTTTCCATTAATGCAGACGATCCAAAAATTCTTACACCAAATTCAAATGAGGAATTAACTGAATCAAAACCGACTTTCGAAGGAACCGCGCAACCAAATGAAACAGTTGAGATTGAAATTCATTCCGATGAAAACATAAAGACTCAGGTAACTGCAGACGCTAGCGGAAATTGGGAATATATTCCACCAAAAAATCTTTCTCCAGGAGAACATACGATAACAATTACTACAAAAAATAAAGATGGAATACTAAAAACTATAACTAGAAATTTTGTAGTTTTTGCTGATGGAGTAATATCCCCAACCCTAACTCCCGCTGTAAAAATAAGCCCTAGCGCTAGTCCTGTTCCAACTGTCTTAACCTTGACTACTACCCCGTCAATAATTACACAAATAAGTCCTATTCCGACCCTTCCCCCAACTGGAAATCCTTCTGTTATAATTGCTAGTATTGTCGGTTTTATAGCCACAATTTCTGGAATAATCGCATTATTTTTCACTCGGATAAAAGACGCAATATGACTCTCCTTCATTAAAATTTCGGAAGAGTCATGCCTCCGAAGCTCCAAATGAGTTTCGGAAAAATAAATTATGAACAATAGCATAATTATAAAGAAAAGGAGCGGAGGGGTATGAAAATTGGAATAATCGGAGCCGGTTTTACTGGATTATCAGCAGCATACTATTTACAAAAAGCTGGACACGAGGTTACAGTTTTTGAAAAAGACGAAATTCCCGGTGGACTCGCCCTTGGATTTAAACCTGCCCGCCATGACAAACAAAGCGTTGCAGGCGGGGAAAAAAATTGGGACTGGACTCTTGAAAAGCACTATCATCATTGGTTCACAAACGATAAAAGTGTTTTGGATTTAGCAAAAGAAATAAACTTTAAAGTAATAATTAAACGACCAAAAACCTCAGTTTATGTAGATGGAGATATTTATCAATTAGATTCTCCAGTCGCACTTTTAAAATTCCCAAAAATTCCTGTAATTGACAGGGTTAGAATGGGAATGATTTTAGCATTCTTAAGATATAACCCTTTCTGGATGATTTTAGAAAAGCTCAACACTAAAAACTTTCTTATAAAAACCATGGGCAAAAAAGGCTATGAATCCATTTGGGAACCGCAGTTAACAAATAAATTTGGCAATGAAGCAGAAACAATTTCACTTGCTTGGTTTTGGGCGAGAATAAAAAAAAGAACACCAAGTCTTGCATATCCAGAAGGAGGATTTTTAAATTTCGCAAATCATCTGGTTATGGAAATTGAAAAAAAAGGAGGTAAAATTTATTTCAATACCGAGGCTTCTGAGCTCAGTTCGCATGATGGGAAACCGGAACTAAAAATTATAAATCATAAATCATCCCTTAGAAGCTCAGGGCAAGCAATCATAAATCAATTCGACTCAGTTGTAGTTACTCTCCCCTCTTTCCTTTTCTTTAAAATGGCACCTGAACTTCCAGAAGATTATGTAAAAAAATATTCTTCACTTAAAGGACTTGGCGCGATTAATTTAGTTTTAAGAATGAAAAAAACTTTTCTAAAAGATGGCACTTATTGGCTAAGTATTTGTGATAAAAAATCTCCAATTATGGCCGTTGTAGATCATTCTAATTTTATGGATATTAAAAATTATAACAATGAACATTTAGTTTATCTGGGAAATTATTTACCCGCAGATCATCCGTATTTTTCAATGGATAAAAAAAATATATTAAAAAAATATGATCCCTTCTTAAGAAAATTAAACCCAGATTATAGAAAAAGCTTAATTGATTTCGAGGCTTTTAAAGCTCCCTTTGCTCAACCCATAATCCCAGTTAATTATTCAAAAATGATTCCTCCGATCGAAACGCCTCTAGCTAATGTATATTTAGCAAATATACAGCAGGTCTATCCATGGGACAGAGGCACCAACTATGCAGTTGAACTGGGAAAAAAAGTAGCAGAACAAATAAGTAAATAATGAGATTCAAAAATCTTATTAATAAATATACCTCAGAAATTATAGTGCTCTTTATTGGATCCTCCTTCGGTTTTATTTTATTTTTTTCTACTTTTTTTAAAGATGGAGATAAAATTTATATTGCATCAAAAGCATGGAGCGATTTCGCAAGTCACATACCCCTAATTAGGTCTTTTTCTTTAGGTTTTAATTTTCCTCCACAGTTCCCATTATTTCCAGGGGAACCTATTAAATATCATTTTATTTTTTATTACCTTGTGGGATTCTTAGAGAAAATTGGATTAAACATCGGACTCGCCCTAAACATCCCGTCATTCTTAGGTTTTGTTTTTCTAATATTTATGATTTATTTTTTCGCTAAAGAACTATTCAAATCAAAATCTGTAGGAATTTTAAGCGTAATATTTTTTCTATTTAATTCATCTCTTACTTATATTTATTTTTTTAAAAAATATCCGCCCTCAATTGATTCAATAAGTCAAATAATTAAGAACGCCGATTTCCTTTCTTTTGCTCCTTACGGAGATGGGATCATTTCAGCTTTCTGGAATTTAAACATCTACACAAACCAAAGACATCTCGCAGTTTCTTTTGGATTATCACTCTTAATAATTTATCTTTCTATAAAACCACTTCTCAAAAAAGAAAATCCAAAAATCTGGACATACATAATATTGGGAAGCATCTTAGGCCTAAGCTTTTATTTACACACCGCTGTATTTTTAATGACAATAACTATTATGGGCGCACTCTTAATCCAGCTTAAAGGATTAAGGAGAAATATTTTCGTTCTACTCTTAACTGCTGCAATAATTTCCCTACCTCAGTATTTCTACTTGACCTCATCTCCTGGATTTTCTCCACATTTTCAAACAGGATATTTGATTTCAGGAAATCTAAATCCTAAAAATATTATAGAGTTTTGGGTCTACAACTTAGGAGTAAGTTTATTTCTTACTCCTCTAGGATTTATATTTGCAAATAAATTTCAAAGAAAAATTCTTTTATCATTTTTTATGCTTTTTGTAGTTGGGAACACAATTCAGTTTTCCCCGGAAACTGCAGCAAACCATAAATTCTTTAATTTCTTTTTAATTTTAGGAAATATGTTTTCTGCTTTTTTAATTATTAAGATATTTAAAAAGAAAATTATTTCCGCCTTGGCAATCTTATTAGTTATTTTTATGATACTGGGAGGAATTATAGATTTATTCCCGATAGTTAATGATAGAAAATATGAATTGAATGATTATAAAACAAATGCTGATGCGAAATGGATTCTAGAAAATACTGAAAAAGACTCGGTTTTTCTTAACACCACATTTCTTTATGATCCAGCTTCGCTTGCGGGCAGAAAAATATTTTTAGGGTGGCCATATTTTGCCTGGTCTCAAGGCTATGATACTTATAAAAGAGGCGGCGTTATAAAAAATATCTTGGGTTCAATAAATAAATCCGATGCCTGCAGTCTGCTTTTAGAAAATAATATTGACTATGTAGAGATAAAAATTCAGGACCCTCCTGATCCAAATGTACCCGCTATTTCAAATCTTTATGAAGAAGAATTTACTAAGTCTTATGAAAATATAAATAATAATTATTCAATTTATAGTGTTCACAAAAACTGCGGATTATAAATGACTGAAGTAAAAAATTTTTTAGTTCATATTCTTGGAAGCAAATTATTAATCTTGGGATTTTTAATTTACTTTCTATTTAATATATCTGCGCTTAAAACAAATTGGCTTGATTTTTTCTTCTTCGGAAGCTCTCTACACTACTGCTGCCAGGGAATTGATTTTTATGGAATACCAAATGGGGTTTATTCATTTATCAACGGGGGCGAACTAAGTGGAGAGAATTTACCCAAAAACATTAAACCTTTTTCAAAAAATATTACAAGCAATCCCAATGATTATCATCCTATCACAGCTTTAATCATAGGAAGTCTAATTATTGTTTTTAATTACCAGAACGCTTTCTACTATTGGATGACTGCTAAAATTCTAATCACAATTTTCGTCGTGTACTATATTTATAAAAACTTTACTAATAATAAGTTTCTAAATCTTTCAATTTTTGTTTTTTTAACAAATTTTGCTCAATACAGTGAAATTCGAATTTCTCAATATCAATTTCTATTTAATATTTTCCTTTTACTATTTTTGATGAGCTTAGTAAAGAAAAAGGACGAACTCGAAAGAGGAATTTTATTTTTTCTTACCTTAATTGCCAAACCAATTAGTCTCCTTTTCTTACCGGTTTTATTTATTAAAAAATATTACAAGCCAGCGTTAATCGGAGGAAGTATTTTTATTGCTTCAACTCTTACTTTTAACATATTAGGAATTGGAAATTATTTTACTGATAATCTAATCTATCATCTTTTAAATCCCAAGGAAGGAAAATCCATAGACTACATGTCTCTAGAGGCATTTTTAAGATACACTTTTAATTTATCCCCGGAATTAATTAAATATCTTAAGTATCTTATGCTTGTATCAATATATTTAATTGCACTGAACAAAAAAACTCATATTCTAACTATTATTTTCTTTTTAATTTCATATTTCCTTTTCTTTTATGATCATCTTTTCCAATATCACTTTAGCATTTTAGGCCCTCTTCTAGCTATTTGTCTCCTAACGCTTCCAGACTTTCAAACAAAATTTGCAAAATTACTCATTTTCGTAATTTGTCTCCCGACAGTTTTCTTTATTCTGAGAGTATTTAATTTTGAATTTATTATGGATCCTGTCTATGGTCCAAATCCTACAATGAGAGGCTGGCAAATCACTTCATTTTTTCAATTATTGCCGTTAACACTTCTTTTCGTAATAATATTTATAAAAGAAATTCCCACGAAAAAATTTGAAAAATTAAAATTTATAAAAAGATGAAAAAAATAAAAGAGCAAATTAAAGAACATATTTTTGTATTAACTTCAATTATCTTATTTCTTATATTAACTATTCCTTTCGTAAACGTACTTCCATATATGGATGGTAATATCGACTTTGTTCAGACTCTAGATTTTTATCAGGGAGGCCTGAGTCAATATTTCTCAAACTGGAATACAGTGCATCCCCCATTAAAACTATTACTTACAACGCCTTTTTATTTGATTTTTGGAATTTCTCCCTTAAGCTATTCCGTGCTAGGAATTATTTTTGGAATTATTGGGATTATTTCAATTTATTTATTAACTAAAGATCTTTTTGGAAAATTTTCTGGAAATTTAACTGTTTTGTTTTTTTCAATTTATCCATTATTTATCGCAAATTCAATATTTTCGATGCGAGACGCAATACTGACTTCTTTAATTATTTGTTCGCTTCTTTTTTATAAAAAGAAAAATTTAATTCTCTATGCCTTAATATCCTCACTTGCAATTACTACAAAAGAAACTGCTCTTCTTCTGCCTTTAATTATTATTTTTATTGAAACTATCTTTTTCTTAAAATCTAGAAAACTAAATATTAAATCATTTATAAATTATTTATCTTTATTTATTCCACTAGTCGTTTATTACATTTGGAAACTTGTATTAAACTCATATGGTAAAAATTCATGGAGTGAATGGATTTTTACAGAGGCAGAGAATAAAGATGCAATTTTTACAATCATAAATAACCTAATTACTTTTCAATTTATAAATCCTTATTCAGAGTGGCATTGGAAACAGGTGATATTTCTTAATTTCAACTGGCTATTTATTTTAATTATTATTTCTGCAATCTTTTTATATATTTTTAATTTTAAAAAAATAAGACTCCATAAAGACACAGGGAACATAAAAGTCTTACTTGTAATTATTTTATTTGTTATTTCTTATTTCCTAACAGTCCTTTCCCTTCAAACTTATACCATCCCTAGATATGCACTGCCTGTAATTCCGTTTTTAATAATCGGGCTTTCAAAGAGCATAACTGTCCTAAAAAACGATATTGCTATAAAAACAACAGGGGCTTTAGTATTTGTAATAATTTTAATTTCTCTTTTCTACTCAGCTGATCCAATCGCTAGAAAAATATGGGGGAACATAAATATTTTTAACAATAATATTTATGCCCTTAATGATCATATGGCAGGAAATGACGGCATAACATATAATATTCAATATCTTTTAATAGCAAGAGAAAGATCAGAAATGATAAGAAATGCAACGGGCAATGAATTAGTAAGCGGGTACTGTAGATGGATATTACCTGATCCAAACAACGAAGTTAAAATGCTAAATGAATTTAAACTAAACCCTGCCTTATATTGCGTTCAAATTAGGTAAAATGCCAATACTCGATCTCTTATACATTTCTAAATGGTGGCTAGTTTTTTTCTTTTTAGGAATTACTTTTTTACCACTTACTTCAAAAATATTCAACTCTTTTATCGATAAGGGGTATATTTTCTCAAAAGT
>CAYILI010000041.1:0-10304 GCA_964364105.1 uncultured Gammaproteobacteria bacterium
TCTGATGTGTATATTTTATCAGCTTTCAGGCTTGAATCCAACTTGACATATATTTTAAAATAAATCAAACTAAAGTTAATGAGATCTTCTGCCTTGCCCCTCAAAATTTTATTTGCTTTTGGCTTTTTGCTTTTGGCTTTTTGCTTTTTTCAATTCCAAAACTCAGCAAATGCACAGACTTCTACAACTACTGCGGTTGGGGAATCCAGTCTACCAGAAATAGAAAACAGTGGAAAATTCGCTCCAGATCTAAATCCCGACGTACCGCGCAATCAGCATAGCTATGTACAAGCGACCATGATTGAAGTTATGTCTTCAATGATATGTCAACTTTCTGGCAGTGATCCCATTAGACCAGATCATAGATGCCTAGGTGTTGACGCAAACACAGGAAAGATAGGATTTGTTGATAATGGAGGCGGCGCAATCGGCGCAATGGCTCTTTTTATAAGCTATACCTTTACTCCCCCTGCAAGTACTTCTGACTACGCAAAATACTTAGCTGGTAATTTTGGGCTAGTTAAAAATACCTATGCCGCTAGTCCATGCTCTAGTCATGCTCAGGGAGTAGGTTACTGCGGAATTTTACCCCTGATTGAAATCTGGATAGCAATGAGAAATATCGCATATCTTTTATTCGTTCTTATTTTTGTAATTATAGGTTTAGCCATAATGTTTAGAGTTCATATTGATCCAAGAACAGTAATGAGTATAGAAAATCAAATACCCAAAATAATTGTTGGCATATTATTAGTTACATTTTCCTTTGCCCTGGCTGGGGTTTTAATAGATGTTATGTATGTTTCAATTTATTTGGTCGGGAAAGTACTTATTAATGCCTCCCCGGAATCATTTGTAACATCAAGCGGTAAAGCTATTGAGCTTGGAGAGTTAGCGACCTCACCTACTCCCTTTGATGCAATGAATAGGCTTTGGGAGGGTGGATTCGGAGGATTATCTACTCAGGGATCAGACACTATTAAGGATTTGATCTTTAATGTTCTCGGGGGGCCAGGGCTTGAGGGAAGATCAGAGTTTTCGGTAGAAATAAATAATCGTACTCTTGATCTTGGTCCTGGCGTACCTCAACTTATCGCAGGAGGATTCACAACGATCGTAGGTCTTGTTATTGGAATTTTTGCAACTCTTATAATCTTTATTGCTCTTATTTATACTGCAATAAGGCTCTGGATAATACTAGTTGTTGCATACATCTCAATTCTTCTTGATATAGTATTTGCGCCTTTCTGGTTCCTGATCGGGCTTTTCCCAGGCTCAAGTCTTGGAATTAGCGCATGGTTTAAGGATATGTTAGCAAATCTTGCAGTATTTCCAACGGCTATTGCTATGTTTATACTGGCTCGAATATTCAGCTTGATCGCGGAAAATAATACTGATCAGTTTCTATTTGTTCCACCTCTGGCTGGAGGAGGAAATCTTAGTGGAGATATTTTTGCAGGAATTATTGCCTTAGGATTTTTATTTATGACTCCCCACGTACTGCAGATTACCAGAGGCGCAATTAAAGCTCCAAATGTTAATTACGGCCCTGTATTTGAACCTGCTGGCCAAGCTGGTGGCACTATAAAGTCATTTGCCTCAACAGCTGGAGAAATGTCTATGAAGACACCTCAACCTGGTGAAAAAGGTGGATATAAATCTCTATTTAGAAGACTTGTAAATTAATTTATTTTACTGCGCCTTTAAATGATGACTTAAGCAGCTCTACTCCTGAAACTAAAAATCCTCCTTTTGCTCCTCTAAAAATTCCTTCAAAGAACATCCTCAACAAAAATAGGTTTAAAGGTATTCTAAATTTCCTCTTTTTCCATCCAATCTCAATATCTCCTCCACCAAATCTTTTTTTAAATTCTGTCTCCTGATCATGCCCCATGAGTCCAGCTTTCGCTAAATCTTCCATAATTTCATACATTTGACCTCTATCAAGAGATGCTGCTTTAATATTGTAATACTCCTGCGCCTCAGAATTAGGCTTTAAGCGTTTCTGTTTAAGAAAATTCACTTCATCTTGTTCCCTGAACCACCTTCTAACTCTTCTTCTAAAACCTAGATCTTCTTCTTTTACAAATTTATCCTTGCCTATCACATCTTCTCCTCTTTTAAAAAATGCACCGGTTGCTTCAACTACAGCATATGCTCTATGTTTTGAGTATTCATCTCCATGTACCCCGGTTATTCCTTTCATAAATTTTCCGACAAATTCTGCGATCTTATGAGCATTTTCAATTTGACCCATATTGTCCATCGCCTCAGCAATTGCTCCGTTTGATGAATTGAATTGACCCAAGTCTCCAAAGTGCCTTCTGAAAGCTTCAGGCCCAGGCCTCATATAGTCAGTATCTTCAAGTATCACATCATTTATGAATGGCGCAAATGCAAATTTAACATTTGCCATATCATGAGAAACAAGATCTGCTTCTTCTTTAATTGCCCTAAGAAAATGTTTTTCTGTCGGACTTAGATAGTCTGGAATTGCTGCTTCAACATGTGCTATTGCATCAGCCAACCTAAAGCCTGGAATTGGATCTTCTCCTGGCTCAGGCAACCCAGTGTCTGGATTTATTCCCCCTTTTATTTTTGCTAATTTCAGTTCATTTAGTGTATTTAATTTGCTTTGTAAAAGTGGCCAATCTACATGTATTCTTGTGGGTACATTCTGCCCATTAAACGTATATTTAAACTCATCTTTAAGTATATTTTTCCCCTCAAATAATCTATGAGTCTTTCCGTCATGCTCTGTCTCCATTCTATTGAGGTAAGGAATAATGGCCAATGGATTATCCTCAGCTACTCTTTCCCAAATCTTTGCCCTAATCTGTTCTTTTATTGCATTTTGATGCTTATCAGCTTCCTGAGCATGATGACCAGCTGCAGGATTTAAAGAATATCTATACAAAATTCCCAAAGCAACCTGCATATCAGCGCGTAAATTATCCGTGCCATTTTCATAAAAAACCGATCTATAATAATCTGCTTTTTGCTTGTCGTTTAAGTCTTTCCACGTCTTCTCTTCTTTTAAGCTTCCGTCCTGATTATATTTTCTAAAAATCAAGGCCCCGGTATTTAATATGAGACCAAGAGAAGTATCTACGGGGTTAATAGTTGTTGTGTTTGTGCCAGACTCCAAGTGAAAAACCTGATATCCTGAGACTCCTCCTTGAAGATCAATTCTTGCTGAGGTCGTTCTTAAAGTCTGTCCCACCACCCTCCAAGATGCCATCCAGTCTCTAACTCCAGTCAATGTTGGAAGCTCAAAGAACTCAACCTTGTCATCTCTTATTCTAGTAATATCTGTGTGCCCCCATCCTTCTACTTCCTTATATCTTTGCATTGCATCTACTAATCTATCAAACCATCTCATTCCTCCTCTTCCTTTTCCTATGTCAAACCTGTGATATAGCCATCTTGCTGGGTTATAGATTTTATTAAATCCTTCTAGGGGAGTTGACTCCCAAGCTCTATTACCAGCTGGAACTTGACCCTGAGCAGTCCAAATAGCTTTTCTTTGCTGATTATTAAATAGGGCTTTTCCAAAATTGTAAGCGAGCTTAATTTCCCATTCCTGTATATCTTTAAGCTTTTCTAATTCACCAACTGCTAAATTTGGGTTATCCTTAACAGCTTGTATTAGTTTTTCAAACTCTGTCAAAACAGATCCTTCTTGAGCTTTAACAGATTTTCCTGTTATTTTACTTAGCTGATTTCCCATCATTTCAGCATCGTTGTCAGAATCAATCATCCCATCCCTAGAAACCACCATGCTATGTCTAGTTTCAAGAAGTCTTTCAACAACCGCAACTCCTTTCATTTTTTGAACTACCTGCTGATAAGCTGGCAGGACATTTTCAGCAAATCTTGATGCATTTTCCAAATTTCCAGTAACTATAAACTTATTAAGCTCATGCATTGTCCTGGCTGCTTCTTTTAAATTATTGATGTCATCTTTTCGTGCTTTATATTCTCTTCTCATACCTATATCGGTATCATTTTCAGACAATGACTGCAGCAGGTTAGTAATAGCATCAAGGTTAATGCCGCCATAAAACCCGACATTATAGTCACCAGTCTCTGACTGCATAGGAAGGGCAATAATTTTTAAAGCCAGGCGCTTCATAGCTTCTTCATCATCAACCAAAAGCTGAAGAATGCTTTCAGATATGTTTGATTCTGAGGGATTTACATCTGCAACAAACCGCTCAATCAAATCACGCTTCTGGTTCTCGTAAATTCCAGCCGTAGGATCATAATTTTGCCTTGCTTCATTTATTTTATTTGCTAATTCCACATATTCTGCGTAGAAAATATCCTGTTGCCTACCTTCTCCACGCATAAGTCCATCTAATTTTGCGATGTTTGTAATTGCATTTTTAAAACTAACAAGCTCTGCTGGTGGAATTGGATTACCCAAACTATCATTAACAGCTTTTTGATATAAGTCAAAATATCCCCTAAGCACTTCTGATGAGATGCCTCCTCTTGCTGCACTTGCTATATGTGCTTGCATGATCTGATTTCTTATTTCTACAAGCCTATTATCAGTTACAATTGGTAAAGAATTTATAGCTGCGTCTCTTTCAGCTTTATAATCTATCGGTGGTCCCGCTGGGGCGGCGAGTCCGGATTCCATAATTACTCGTCTTTTATCTTCGTCTAGTCCGGCTTCCTCTAATATCTTCGCTTTTTCTGCAACATGCTCAAGCTTAAGATTATAAACTCCAGCATCTTTCCCATCAGCTCCCTCTTCACCAAGCCCCACATAGTGAGCCCTAAGAATTGCCAGTTTTTGATGAGGGCTCAATTCTTTTCCGCCTAAAACCTCCTGTGCTTTTTTGAGTCTTTCAGTATGAGCTTCAAGAATCTCCCTCTGTTCACTCTCAGTTAAGATTTTCTTGTCCAAAATCTCCTTTGCTCTTTTGGCGCTCATCACGCTCTCGCTGTCAAGATTTGAATTTTTTATAACCTCAAGCGCAGTTTGAACCTTTAATCCTTTTGAAGTAACTGTGTCTGGAGCATAGCCTTTTCTTATAGCAGCCTCTATTGATCTGTCGTCAATTTTTCCAGCTTTGGGGTCTTTTTTTCTTGCATCTTCAAGATCTTTTTTCGCCTTTATCCATTTTGCCCGTAAGTCAGCGAATTGTTCAGCCTGACTCCTCTCAAGCCCTCTTCTTGCATGTTCTCTTAATACTTCCGGGGTTAATTTATCATCTATAAAAGCCTGAAGAACTTCATTAGAATTTGGAGCAGGTGCGGATCCAGAACTTGCGGCATTTGGATTCGACTCTACACTTGCTGGATTTACCTGTGTATTCTCAACTGTTTTGGCCGTAACTGTATCCGTAGACATAAATATATTTTGCTCCTTATTCAGTGTAGGATTTATGCCTTGTACTGTCAATTCTGTCGGCTGCATTTCATTCATGCGCTCATTCTATATTTAAAAGCAGTAATTGACTTGATATCTGAGTTACAAAAACTTTACAGATTATTGAAAATCTAGATTTAAGATTTATGATTAAAGATTAATGATTTATAATAAACTTATGAACAATGGAAAAATACAAAGCTTTACAGATTTAAACACCTGGAAAGAAGGACATAGATTAGTGATTATGGTCTATAAAATAACTAAAACATTTCCGAAAGAAGAAACATATTCAATAATTGACCAGATGAGAAGAGCTTCATCATCAGTTACTGCAAACATCGCAGAAGGTTTTGGTAGACAAACATATAAGGAAAAAGTACAATTTTATTATATGGCGCAAGGTTCACTGACTGAACTCAAAAATTTTGCTCTAATAGCAAGAGATGTGAATTATCTTAAGGATAATGAATTCAATGATTTATCCAATCAAGCTGACTTAACTCATCAGCTCTTACAAGGTTTAATACAAAAAACTAAATCATTCGTAAATCCTAAATCATGAATCATATATCTTCGGCGGAGCCGACTCATTTTGAATCACTTTATCCGCCGGATTCCAGAAAAGAAGAAATTGAAAAAATTATTTCCTATATAAAGAGTGGAAATTCAGCTCAAGTTATTTCTCTTCCTGGGGTTGGCAGAAGTAATGTTCTTAGGCTTCTTGCATATAACACCAAAGCCCGCACACTTCATCTGGGAGAAAATCAAAAATGGTTTCATTTCGTAATGTTAAATTTCTCTGAAATTAAAAAAAGACCTCTTTCAGATTCCACAAAATATATGTTTCTTGAACTTGTTGACTCACTACAGGAAAGAAAAATGGATGAAGAATATAAATTTACCAAAAATATTCTGGATGAATGTATAAAATCTGAAGATGAGCTGGTAATTTTTCAGGGATTTAAAAAAACAATCGATTATCTTTGCCTTCAAAAAGAACTAACTATAGTTCTTCTTTTTGACAAATTTGAAGAATATGTGAGCGTAGTCGAGCCTATATTTTTCGAAAACTTAAAAGTTTTAAGAGATAGAGTTAAATATAGATTTTCTACAGTTTTCCCCCTTAATCGCCCTCTTGAAGAAACTGTCGGACATGAAACGCTCTCTACTTTCTATGAATTTTTAGTAGGTAATTTAGTTTATTTAACTCTAGCTGATGAAAAAATTAGAAGCTTCCGACTCTCATACATTGAAAAATTAGCAGGAAAAAACGTTGATAAAAACGTTTTAAATGAAATAATGAGATTAACCGGCGGGCTTGGAAAACTCTGGCTAGTAAGCGTAAATACCTGTATTCAGGAAGACTTAAAAAATAATATTTCAGATTCTCTTCTTAAAAATACTCAAACAAAAGCTGTTCTTTCTGAAATCTGGAAATCTTTAACTCCTTTTGAGCAAAACTTAATTATAAACGGAAAAGTGCATGAATCTACCCATTTAGTAGCAGTGGGATTAGTAAAAAATAATAAATTTGCGGTACCCCTGCTTGAAGCTTATGCCAAAAATCCTTCAGGAGGACTCGGGATAAAGAGAACAATTACATATGACGGACAAACTAATGAAATAAAACGGGGAGAAATTATCTTATCCGAAGGGCTTACTTCTTCTGAATTTAAATTACTTAAATTTTTAGTCACAAATCCTGAAAAGATTTTAGGAAGAGATGAAATAGTTAATGGTGTTTGGGGAAATCAAGCTTCAACCGCAGGCGTGACAGAACAAGCTCTTGATCAGTTAATTTTCAGACTTAGAAAGAAAATCGAGGAGAACCCCAACGCCCCTACTCACATTCAAACCGTTAAAGGAAGAGGATTTAAATTTACGGCTTAATTAAGTCAAAATTCAAAAGGCAAAATGCAAAATTACAATCCAAAATTAATAAACTTTCAGTATTTTTACTTTCATTTTTGACTTTTAACTTTTGATTTTTAATTTTAATGTGCTACGCTAAAGTTGTGCTAAAAAAAATAATTCTGTTTTTAATATTCACCTTTCAAATTTTCGCAATACTTAGCCAATATCTACCTAATGCTTTTGCTGTAAATAAAGTTGAGTGCGGTATACCTGGTGATAGCTGGGCAGTAAGCGAAGTAGAACCAGCCAGAGGAAGCATAAATGACACAGATAAGTTAATTAGATTAAGAATTAAAGCCAATCCTGGTGTATTAGGAGAAAAAGTAGCTATTCTGATAAAAAAAGATGGTGAGCCATATTACAACACAGCTGCTAGAGAAACTAATAACGTTGATCTACCCTTCTTTACTGATACAAGGGACAACTTAGTTGCAGATGTAATTAGCTATGGAAACCCCTTTTATTATGGTGGTCCAATTACTGGAGATGGCATGGATCCTTTTCCAGTAGGCAATTATACCATTGCTTTAGCTCCTGAAGGATCAACCAATGATAACGATGCATACTGCGTATCACAGAATTTTTTTACGGTTACACGTTCTGATACTGGGCCGGATAATTTTTGCACAATCATATTCGACGAATCAAACAATTATACAATCGTCACAAATGGAAATGACCCTACGGTTAGAATAAAAGCAACTTTTCCTTCAGGCTCACATAATGGCGTACACAGGGTGCGCTTAATACCTAAAGGGAAAGAACAATTTGACGTTAACCCTTCCCCTAATCATTCGGATCTAATTGGAGGACCAGGCACACCGGGATGGAAAATTCCTTATTTTTGGGTGCCCGGAGAATACAATGTAAAACTAGTAGAACACAATAGGCTAGGGGTAGAAGGGGGATCATGTATATCAAAAGAGTCTTTTCTAATAGAAACAAGAGATAAAGGCGGAGGACACCTTTGTACTCCTGATAATATGGCCGGTTGCAATACCACCGGAGGAACCATCCCCAACCAACAACTCTCCCGGCCTTGTTCTGATGCGAATGCAGATAAGGAAGACGGGTGTAAGAGAATTAAGACTGCTTTTGGCTATGTCTCAACTGACCAGGAAGGATTTACTAAATGGCTATTAGGCTTTATTCTGAGCATATCTGGAGGAATTGTAATTCTGATTATAATCATTTCAGGATATAAGCTGATGACCTCTCAGGGAGATCCTGAGAAAGTAAAGAATGCCAGAGATCAGCTTACCGCAGCGATAGTAGGACTTCTTTTCATCATATTCTCCTTAGCTTTACTTGAATTAATAACTAGAGATATATTGGGATTGCCGGGGTTTGGCTCCTGACGCAGTCAGGAGGATTTAAGATTTAAGAAATATTAGCATTAAACTCGAAATCCGAAGTGCGAAATCCGAAACAAATCAAAATGTCAGAATCTAAAAATTCTAAACAATACGATTTGGAAGATAGAACTTTACAATTTGCCAAAAAAGTAAGAGAATTTATTCGTAAGCTTCCTAAAACGAAGAGTAACTTTGAAGATATTTCTCAGCTCATAAGATCATCGGGCTCAATCGGAGCTAATTATATCGAAGCAAATGAGTCATTCAGTAAAAAAGACTTTATTTTAAGAATTAAAATATCAAGGAAAGCAGATTCTGGTTAAAGCTTGTTGAAATAAATGATGATTTAGAACTTGAAGAGGAAAGAGGGGTTTTAATTAAAGAGGTAACTGAGCTTATGAATATATTCGGATCAATTATCAGAAAGTCTGAGTAGTTTCGATATTAGAATTTGGAATTTAGGAAATTGTTTCGAGTTTCGAAATTCGATATTCGGATTTTAGAATCATGAATCTATAATCTAATTATGGAAAAACTTGCACTTAGTCTTCCAGGAGGAAAAAGAATTGATCCCGTAGCGGGGATGCCATCCGGAGGTGATGAGACTCTTCAAGAGATCATTCGCTGGGGAGTAGCTACTTTTTTTGTACTCATTGTGATAACCGCGCTTTTCTTTCTAATCTGGGGTGGAATCCAGTGGATAACGTCGGGTGGAGACAAGGCAAAAATAGAAACTGCTAGGAAGAGAATTCTATATGCCATTATTGGAATTATTGTGGCATTTTCATCATATCTAATAATCAATACCCTTGGATACTTTCTAGGAGTTCAGATCCTTAATGTGAGTCGCTAGAAAATAGAATAAATTACCCCCTTGACCCCACGCAACTTTCTTCTCACCTTACCTACTACTATTCGTAACGCGATTCGAAGAGCGTTTGTTGAGGAGTCTGCGCCCCTAAATTGGGGGCTTGACAAACATTTTAAAACCTCATACGATCATATTACTAATGAAAAAGTTATCTGCCTTAACGCTATCAACCGCCATCTATCTCTCTCTTGTTCCCTCAGTTTTTGCTAAATCTCAGCCAATTAGTATAAGTCCATGTACTAAGGGTGGAGGAGCGGATCTTAGTGTTCTCTGCAAAATAGGAGCAGGGGGAATAAGTGATATTATTAGTGCTGTAATAACTCTCTTCTTTGTAGTGGCAATATTATTAGCACTAGGCTTTTTGATATTTGGAGGAATAAAATGGATTACATCTGGTGGAGATAAAGGAAAAGTAGAGGCTGCCAGAGGTACAATTGTCGCTGCTTTAGTAGGTTTAGTATTAGTATTCCTTTCGTACTTCATCTTAAACCTATTATCAACATTCTTTGGGATAGGTTCTCTCACGAATGGCCTCTCGATCCCAAGCCTAGGATTCTGATTCCCAACCACTTATTGTTTTCTAATCTCTTCTTTGCTACGCTAATTTTATGTGGCAAAGCTTAGCAGGTAACGATTGTGTAGTTGATGGCGCAGCAACGATTAGCTGCTTTCCGATAATAATAGGAAATGTAATATATTGGCTTTTAATCCTTGCGGGAATAGTAGCGTTAGCATTCATAATCCTCAGCGGGTTTAAATTTGTCACATCCGGCGGAGA
>CAYILI010000042.1:0-9840 GCA_964364105.1 uncultured Gammaproteobacteria bacterium
CTTGAACTTACTATTCTAGTTCAAAAGTGTTACCGATGTATCTCATCTTCTGCACCCCATAAAGGTGAGCTCGTGCTGAGTCAAACCGAAGCAACTCCCTTACGGGGTACTAAGCAAAATCGATAATGACTCGAAGTTCTCATTAATGAGCTCTTTAGTCTCAATCTTTCTCTTAACTTTCCTAACTAAATAGGCTTTTCCTCGTGAATTTATTTTTAAAATTCTAAATTTATCATCTACTATTTCTATCGCTACTCTATTGTCTACGGCCAAACCTATTCCTCTATCTCGCATAATCAAGCGTGCAAAATCTTTTTCTCTTTTCTCCTGATGGTAATGTGGGCAAAATATGAAAGAATACAAACCTAAACCTGTCACTTTTATAAATGGCCACGATTCCCCATTTTTGGAAGTAAAAATTCTTGAATCGCTGTGACCGTAGGAAAACCAGCATATGCCTCCAGCTGATAGTCCCGAGAGAATTATTCCCCTGTCAAACGCTAGCCTTAGTACTTTATCTACTCCTAACTTTCTCCAAATAGTCATCATTCTAAGAGTATTTCCTCCTCCCACATAAATAATATCTGTGGACAATATTTTTTCCTTAAAATCCTTTTCCTTAGACTTATTTTCTAGAAGAAGTACGTCAGTTTTACAATTTAACTTCCCAAACCATTCTTCAAATGCTTTTATATATCTTTTGGAGTTATTACTAGCTGTAGGAATAAATAAAATTTTCGGATTCTTTTTACCAGACAAACGAATCATCTCTTTATCAATACCTTTTATTTCAATTTCAGGACCGTATTTCTCATAGTCTCCTTTTTCAATGTCTTCTCCGCCAATTGCGATAATTTTTCCCATGAAAAGGATTATAGGGTGAAGCTAATCGAATTACAACTTGAGGATTTACATCATGTAGAAGACTGCGAAGATTATAAAGACTGAGAAAATAACTATGATCTGAGTCATATTAAACCCAGCCCAAGTTTGCTTATTTGTACGAGGTGCTCTTTTTACTTTTCTTTTAGGCATTAGTTAATTAATGTCAGATTTGCAGACACTTGTCAATAGCTGCTGTGTCATCCTGAATTCATTTCAGGATCTAGATTCCGAAACAAGTTCGGAATGACAATCGCTTAATCTTAGTCAGCCTGAGTTGGAGCCGGAGCATGCAGAAGTGGTCTTTGAACTACGCTTTTTACCCTAGTTAATGGCTTAGCAAGAGCGATATCTAAAACCTCATCCATGTGTGAAACAAATTTAAAATCCAAATCTCTTAGAACTTCTTTAGGCACATCTATAAGATCTTTTTTATTATCTTTTGGTAAAATTATCGTTTTAAGTCCTGCGCGATGAGCTGCAATAACTTTTTCTTTAACTCCGCCAATTTCAAGTACTCTTCCTCTAAGTGTAACTTCTCCAGTCATTCCAACCGTTCTTCTTACGGGAATTTTAGTAAGCGCTGAAACTATCGCTGTTGTGATCGTATCTCCAGCTGATGGTCCGTCTTTTGGAACTGCTCCTTCCGGAACGTGGACATGAACATCAATTTTCTGGAAAAATTTAGCTGAAAGTCCTAACTCAACTCCTCTTGCTCTAATATAACTCATTGCGGCCTGCATGGATTCTTTCATAACATCCCCAAGTTGACCGGTCAAAATCAAACTTCCTTTTCCAGGCATAAGAGCCACTTCTATAAATAGTATGTCTCCCCCGGCTTCTGTCCAAGCAAGCCCTGTAGCCATTCCCACTTCATCTTTTTTCTCAATAAGAGTCGCTTTCATTTTGATTGGCCCTAAATACTTAGTAACATTTTTACTTGTTATAACAATTTTATTTTTCTTTCCCTCAGCTACTAACTTTGCAATTTTTCTTAGAAGCCTAGCTACTTGACGCTCCAAATTTCTAACTCCGGATTCCCTAGTATAATGCTCTATGATAAATTTCAATCCTCCATCAGTTAACTCTACCTCTTTTGAAGTTAAACCATGAGCTTCCATTTGTTTTCCGATCAAAAAATCCTTCGCTATGTGAAATTTTTCGTCATGGGTATATCCTGCAAAATTTATAACCTCTAGCCTATCTCTAAGAGCTGGCGGAATTGTATATAAAACGTTAGCAGTTGTGATAAACATTACATCAGATAAATCAAATGGAACTTCTAAATAATGGTCTGAGAAAGCCCCGTTCTGCTCAGGATCCAATGCTTCAAGAAGCGCAGATGAAGGATCTCCTCTAAAGTCAGCTCCAACCTTATCAATCTCGTCCAGCATAAAAACTGGATTTTTTGTTCCAGCATCTTTTACACCCTGGATTATTCTTCCTGGGAGTGCGCCCACATAAGTTCTTCTATGTCCTCTAATTTCAGCCTCATCGCGAATACCGCCCAATGAAACTTTCACGAATTCTCGTCCTAATGCATGCGCGATTGATTTTCCAATTGATGTTTTTCCTACTCCCGGAGGCCCAACGAAACAAAGAATTGGTCCTTTCATTTTTCCAGAAAGTTTTTGAACTGCAAGATACTCCACGATTCTTTCCTTAGCGTCTTTAAGCCCAAAATGGTCACTGTTCAGCATTTTCTCAGCCTTTTTAACCTCAAGATTCGTTTTACTCTCTCTGCTCCAAGGAAGATCAATTAACCAGTCTAGGTAATTTCTGATATATCCAGCTTCCGGGTTAAATTGGGCCATTTGAGAAAGCTTCTTAGCTTCTTTTCTGGCTTTTTCTTCTACGTCTTCTGGCATCCCAGCTTCCTTAATCTTCTGCATTAGCTCCCTGATTTCGTTATCCTCATCACTTTCTCCAAGCTCCTTTTCGATAGTTTTAAGGCGCTCTCTAAGCATAACTTCACGAGCTCCTTTTTCAAATCTTTCCTGAGTCTTAGAAGCAATTTTTCGTTCAAGCTCTAGAACTTTAATTTCTTTTGCTAAAAGCTCAGTTACTCTTTCAAGTCTCTTTTTAACATCAGTCATCTCGAGAAGTTCTTGTTTTTGTGAAGGTTTAAGATCCAAGACTGAAGCTATAAGATCAGCAAGCTGACCTGCAGGATTATCAGGAGACATAATATTCATAAATACTAAGAAGTCTGCTGTTTTTCCTAAATTCATTGCGCGTCTGAATTCGTTAGTTAAATGATTACATAGCGCTTTAACCTCTGCAGTTTCAACAGCACCTTCAGTTAGCTCTTCAACGTGACCTACTAAAAAATTTTCATTCTCATGAAATGAATTAATTTTAACTCTAGAAATTCCTCTGACCTGGGCATTAATTTCCCCATCAGTTTTTATCATTCTTTCGATTCTGCAAAGAGTACCTGTCGAGAAAATGTCCGATGGGCTTGGGTCATTTACCTTTGCGCTTTTTTGAAGTACGAAGCAAACAATTCTTTCCTGACTGAATGAAATCTCAAGAGCAGCAAGACTTTTTGGCCTGCCAAAAGTAAGAACTGAATCTGTATTTGGGAATATTATTCCATCTCGAATTGGAATTATGGGGACTACCTTCTCCATATAGTATTAGCACTCTATCATAGGACCTGCTAGTTGTCAAGGCCAACTTTACGCATAAAGTTTGGCCGCAGACCCACCGATAATCGCACTGTGAGTCACGTCAAACGTGATCGAACGGCAAGATATGGCTGGGTCAAACTCCTTACAAAGCTTGTACGGGGGTTGACAAAAAATATTATGAGTCTAGAATTAATATATGAAGAAGAGATTAACAGACCAGCATCCAACACTCCCAATTGGAGTTACACCTGAACAGCTTGTTAAGAGACTTCATTCGTTTGAAGGAAGACTCGCTGATTTTATTTCGCGATTTGCAGGGAGCATGTACTTTGTGTACTTTCATGTCTTTTGGTTTGGAGCTTGGGTAGTACTCAATCATGGATCAATTGGCTTTTTTAAGTTTGATCCTTTTCCTTATGGATTACTCACCATGATCGTCTCTCTGGAGGCGATTTTTCTTTCCACCTTCATCATGATTAACCAGAACAGACAAGCGCTCGTTGACACCGTAAGAGAGCTTGAAGAAGACGCTGAAGAACTTGAAGAAGAAAAAGAACAGGAAGAGCTAGAAGAAGACGTTCAAGACATTCAAAAAGATCTTGATGATATTAAAAACGCGATGGCATTTATTCAGCAGAAAATCTCAGGCCTCGAAAAAATACCGGGATCCTCAGATAAATCAAAAAGTTAAAATGACCAGAACAGATAAAGCAACGGAAATAACCAAAGAGCTTCAGAGACTTTTCCCAAATGTAAAAATAGCCATAAATTACACGACTCCACTTGAGCTTTTAATAGCTGTAATCATGTCAGCGCAATCTACTGATAAACAAGTAAATGTAATTACAGCGGATTTATTTAAAAAATATAAAACAATCAAAGATTATATAAAAACCCCACTTCTAGAATTCGAGCAAGACATAAAAAGAATTGGACTATTTAGAGCGAAAGCTAAAAACATAAAAGCCGCTGTAACAATGATAGATAAAGATTTTAATGGGAAAGTTCCTGATACTATGGAAAAACTCTTAAGACTCCCTGGTGTTGGAAGAAAAACTGCTAATGTAGTGCTCTACTGCATTTACGGAAAAACTGAGGGAATCGCGATCGATACCCACGCTAGGCGCTTTAGTCAATTATTTGGATTATCAAACACTGATGATGTGGTAAAAATTGAACGCGATCTAATGGAAATAGTGCCTCGGAAAGATTGGGGAGAAATAACTTATTTATTTGCCGAATATGGAAGAAAGTATTGTACAGCTTTTTGCAAACACATCGAATGTCCCCTTAGAAGGTTTATATCAAAGGTATAGCGCTACATAGCAATAGACCATATACAAATTCTCTATGAGTTCCTACATGGAGTGTGGAAAGCTAGATTGAAAAGTCTAGAAGTAATGGCAAATGGTCTGAAACGTGCTCATCCAACACTTCAAATTTGTTAACTTTAACTTCGTCCGAAGTCATAATATAGTCGGCAAATTTGTTTGTTCTTTTGTGTAATTTACTCCTAGTGCTTGTTATTCCATACTCTACGATTAGATTTCTCATTTTTTCTTCAAGCATTGCGACACTTTTTGTATCAGGTCTTAAGTTAAAATCTCCACATAGAATCATTGGACCTTGGAAAGAGTCAAAAATTTCTTTAACTTTTTTTGATTGATAAATCCTTTCTTTAGAATCAGTTTTAGATCTAGGCATCCAAAAACCATGAAGATTGCCAACTAAAAGCTTTTTATTTTCAAGTTCAATAGTTAAACAATGAATATTTCGCGGTACCTCCAAATACCTGTTCTTTATTCCTTGAATATCCCTCATTGAAACAGGAATTTCTTTTCCATAAACAAATTTTGTAAACTCACTGGTTACTTTTATTCCTTTTCTAACAAAAGTCGCCTGGCTAATTGCCAAGTCAAAATTAACTTTTTCAGTAAAATCATAATCTTTAAGAAAAGGCGTTGCTAAATACATGTCAAAATCTATAAGAAGTTTTGAAAGATCTTTTGACAAATCTGTTTTTGAGCCGTTGCTGAATTTAGACACAGCAGAATCTAATACCTCCTGGAAACAAAAAATATCTATGTCTTTTGACTGCTCTTTTAAAAATTTAAAAAGAGGTTCATAAATTTTGCCTCCCCAAATATTTAGACATAAAAGTTTCATTCTGGAATTATAACAAACATTCTTAATTACTGAAGTACCAAGCTATTCCACTTCCGAAGTGGAATACGTATACACATCGGTAGAATAATTAATTTATTGCTGTAAACAGACGCTTAAATCCCAAAGACCTTTCGGGATTTGTCTCGCAATAGATTCTGCTTGCTTAAACTCGCTTTGATATTTGTAGGGTTCATCATATGTATATTCATGAGCATATCCCTCAGCAATCATAAATAAATTAAAATTGGTGCCGTCCGGAAGATAAACGTAACGCAGTAAACGTTTATACTTATCCCTCTCTCCTTGTGTTTCATCACTTTCCAAAGTTATATACTGCTCATTTAATAATTCTTTTGCCTTATTGCTTGCTTCTTTTCCAAAACACTGAACATCTTTTCTAGGATCCACAGTCTCTGGAGTATCTATGCCAATCAAACGAAGTCGCTCGATTTTTCCATTAAGATCAATATCTAATGTATCCCCATCAACTACCTTAATTACTCTATACCTTTCGGAAGAAACCTCATCATTATTTTCAACGATAGTCAAACTAGATTCAGATTCAGAGGCAGAAGTTATTACGGGGGCAATCGTCGAATAAACGCCAAACGTATTCTCGCTTTTATACGGAATTTCAGATAGAACGGTATCGTTAAAAGAATCTGTTAGCTTTGAGGAATCATCCGAAAGTATAATTGCAGCAGCAGAGATTAATACAACGGTAACTGAAAAAAGTAAGTTAATTCTTTTCTTGGAATAAATCACAGAAATAGTGAGGCGATTGTAGCAACACCGGCTAAAGTCATCAAGCCGATTATTAAAATTCCCAAGAATGTTGCAACCGGATGATTAACTCTATCTCCCATCACCTTTTTATTACTGCTTAAAAGAACGATTAGGATTAGTATAACCGGTGCTACTAATCCATTAACAACAGCTGAAAAAAGCAGTGCTTTTATAGGATCAATTCCTACAAAATTTAAGGCAACCCCCAGAAAAGTTGAAATTATTATAATTCCATAAAAAGCGTTTGCTTCTTTAAGCTTTCTATAAAGCCCCACCTTCCAGCCAAAACTCTCAGACATTGCGTAAGAAGCTGAACCTGCCAATACAGGAATTGCGAGCATTCCTGTTCCAATAATCCCCAGGGCAAATAGGAGATAAGCATATTCCCCCGCAATTGGTCTAAGTGCCAATGCAGCATCAGCAGCTGTTGGAATATTTGTAATTCCATTTGAGAATAATGTGGCCGCACAAGCTGCAATTATAAAAAACATAACAAGATTTGATAAAAACATCCCGCTCCAAACATCCTGGCGCATTAATTTTATTTCTTTATCTGTTACAGCTTCCTGTCTGAGTTTTAAAGTAGTTTGTCCTTTTAAAATACTTTCTTCTACTTCCTGGGAAGTCTGCCAGAAAAATAAATATGGAGAAATTGTAGTTCCTAAGACTGCGCAAATTAAAAAAATCTGTTCTTTTGAAAAAACTATCGTTGGAATCAATGCGCCAGCTATGAGTTCTCTTATGTTTAATTTAACTAGAACTGCTGCGGCAATATAAGAGAGAAGGACTAACGCCATATTCTTTAAATACTTTGCGTATTTTTCATAACTCACAAAAATTTGAAGCCCTAAGCTTACCACTGCAAATCCTAAAACTAATGTAGCAAAGCTTATATTTGGGAAAATTAATTGCGTAGATTTAGCCATAGCTCCTATATTTGCACCGATATTAAGGGTATTTGCAAAAAATAAAAGCGCAGTACAAAGATACAGAACCCACTTGGGAAAATGAATTCTTATGTTTCCAGCTAACCCCCGTCCAGTCACAAGTCCAAGCCGTGCGCACATTTCCTGAACTACTGACATAAGAGGAAATGTAAAACCAGCTAACCAAAGTAATTGAAATCCGTATTGTGCGCCTGTTTGAGAATACGTGGCTATTCCTGAAGGGTCATCGTCAGCTGCACCTGTAGTAAGGCCCGGTCCTAAATTATGCCAATATTTTTTAGCTTTTTTTACTCCTCCGTGATTAACGAGATTTTCGGACATAGTCACAGTTTTATCTAAAACGTCAGCAGGAACACCAACTATTTTTTCAAATTGTTTTTCGACCATACAATATTAGTAGACCATTTATTAACAAACTTAGTCAATAGATAACTCCACTAGAGGTTAAGGTTATCTTTGTCTTTTTCTGATAGAACTGGTTCTCCATCTAACTGCCAAGGAATATTTAAAGTTGGGTCATTCCATGCAACACCATATTCTCTTCCCGGACTCCATTCCTCATCTGTTAGATAAATATAATCTGCGTTATCACTTAGAACCAGATATGAATTTCCCACTCCCTTGGGAATAAAAATACTCGTCCTATTTTCGTCTCCAACAATAAAAGATTCATATTTTTTGTATGTCTGAGAATTCTCCCTTAGATCCACAAGAACAGATTGAACTTTTCCACGAGTGACATAAATTAACTTATTCCAAGGCGCTATATGAATTCCCCTAAGCGTATTCTTACTCGATCTCGCGTGATTCATTTGTGCGACGTTAAATTTTATTCCAGTTACCTCTTCCATTTCTCTAATTCTAGCTGGCTCTCTAAAAAATCCGCGATCATCTTCATTCGTTGGTCTTTTGATTAAAACCAATCCAGGAATTGATGTTTTTGTGATTGTGTCTTCCATCCTTTTATAATAAATGGTAAATGATAATTAGTAAATGGTAATTATTTAATGTCCCGGTGCTCTTACAACATTTCTTTTGTTATCAATATCTATCTCTAGTCCTATTCTTAAAATTGTTTCCTCGAGTACTTTTCTCATATCACTACCTTTTTTATAATTCGCTGTATAAGGACCCACGGTAATTCTTTTTCCTCTCGCCAACTCATATCCTTTTTTAAATGTTCCAGTTGGTGACGAAACACCAATTCCCGTTCCTCCATTATTAACAACAGATGAAAGACATGGCACATCACTTGGCCCATCTCCCACATAAATCATATGAGAAAAAGGAATTCGCTGTTCGTTAGAAGAAATCGAATCATTTATTCTGTAAGGATTTTCCCGAAGATCTCTTATGCTTATTCCTTTTCTAATTCCATGAATAAATCTAGTTTTTTCAGTAAAAGAAATTGCAGATTTTACGCCAGAGGCAAAACCTTTTTTATCATAAGAAAAATTACATCCAAAAATTCCATCTATATGTGCTTCAATCTTTGTTCCCCTAATCATTTCTTCGAGTCCTCCGCTTATTATGTAAAATTCTAAGTTTATCCTTGCTTGTTTTAGCTCAGTGTTTCTTTTTACAAATTCCTGAAGCTCTTTGAGTCCATTTGGGAGACCAGGAAAAAGCTTAACTGTTTTTCCCATTTTATTTAAACTTTTTTTAGAGATATCTAACTTTCCCTCTCGTGACAAATTAAGCATCTTATCCATGTAAGCCAGAGGCGGATCCCATCCATCCTTTACCATTTTGTCTACTTCTTCCCAGAAACTTTGAGGATTAATTTTTTGGCTTTTTAGAAAAAGGGAGATAGTATCGGAACCTAAGGTCTCGTCAAAATCAAATACTATTGCAATTACCGACTCTGCCATGAGTCAAATTATAACACTACTCAACAAACTTAGACACTTCGTCAGCAACTTCATCCTCAAATCCTTCATATCCATGCTGCGCTCCTTTAATTAGTACTCCTTCAAAGTTTTTAATATTTTTTCTAAGAATTTCTATTGCTTCTTGTGGATTTTTCAAATTTGACGGATGAAAAAAGGGATCGGTATCGCCTACTATCACTTTTACAGGTATGTGAATTTTATTAAGAAGTGTGAACTTGTAACTTTTATCATGGAATGCGAAAGTATATTCAGAATCATTATTGTTGTGATGACTTACATAAGTCTGGTATGACATTTTTGCATCAAGAAAATGCTCTGGAATAATCTCCATTCCTTTTCCTTCTTTAACTTTTTGCTTAGCGACTTTTAAATACTCTCTCCATTTTCGCCCTGTTGCATTTTCCAAAAGCCACATAATGTCAAATGGTGCCAGTAAAATTAATTTACGAACCTTGTCAAAATATTTTCCTTCAAATAAATATCTCGTAATCTTCATTGTTCCTAAAGAATGACCTTGAAGAATTACATCTTTAT
>CAYILI010000043.1:0-8598 GCA_964364105.1 uncultured Gammaproteobacteria bacterium
CGTCATTTTTCTTTTCCTTTTTCTTTTCTGGAGAAAGCATTGATATTAGCTGCCTTCCTTCGAAATGTGCCTCCTTATCTACTTTAGAAACGTCTGAAAGGCTTGTTATAGCTTTTCCTAAAACCTGATGTCCGAATTCAGGGTGTCCCATTTGGCGACCCTTAAATCTAACAACAAGTCTTACCTTATCGTTTCCCTCTAGAAATTCCCTCGCACGTCTTACCATGGTGTCTAAATCATGGTCGTCCATAAATGGACCGAGACGGATTTCCTTAGTTTCAGAATTCTTCGCTTTCTTTTTTTCTTCCCTTCTTTTCTTTTCTTCCTGGTAAAGAAACTTTTTAAAGTCGATTATTCTGGCAACTGGTGGTTTAGCAGTAGGGGCAACTTCTACTAAATCTAATCCTTGTTCCCGTGCAATATTTAGTGCTTCAAATTTTTTTAAGACCCCTATTTGTTTGCCTTCAGAGTCTAATACCCTGAGTTCGCTCGCAAATATTCGCTCGTTAGTTCTGTAAAACTTATTAACTGTTTTGTTTTTGTTATACCTTTTTATCAATTTCCTCTTCGATCTTTTGTAAAAAATGAGAAAGATCTAGATTTCCTAAGTCTTCCCCATCTCTTAGTCTAATTGAAACACTGTTATTTTCAATTTCCTTGTCCCCTATTATACCTAAGTATGGGATTTTTTGCAAAGTCGCTTCTCGTATCTTAGCTTGAAGCCTCTCCGATCTATCATCTACTTCTGCTCTAATACCTTTTGAAATTAATTCTTCAGCCACTTTTCGCGAGTATTCAATATGTTTATCTGCTATTGGTAAAAGTTTAACTTGAACTGGGCTCAGCCAAACAGGAAACGCGCCAGTAAAGTGTTCTGTCAGAATCCCCAGGAATCTTTCAAACGACCCGTATATGGCTCTATGTAGGACGACAGGGGTAACTTCAGATCCATTTTGATCAATGTATCCTAGCTTAAAGTTCTTTGGCTGTTGGAAGTCTAATTGAATGGTTCCTGTCTGCCATTCGCGTCCTAAAGAATCTTTCATAAGAATATCTACCTTTGGTCCGTAGAAAGCGCCTTCTCCCTCTTCAGTCGTATATTCTTTTCCTGATTTATCTAATACGGATTGGAGAGCCTTTTCAGCAATATCCCAGTCTCTACCTTCTCCCATAAAGTTCTCGGGTCTTGTTCCAAATCTTAATCTATATGAAAGATTAAATGCTTGATAAAGTTCTTCTATCATGTCCATGATTTTTCCAAACTCATCCTCTACTTGTGAGGTCATTAAGAAAATATGTGCGTCATCCTGATGGAATTCACGCGCCCTAAAAAGACCGTTTAGAGTGCCACTTGGCTCAAATCTATGAAGCGCTGAAGTTTCAGAAAATCTTAATGGGAGATTTTTATAAGAACGTGTCGTCATAGAAAAAACATTTATAGCATTAGGACAATTCATGGGTTTTATTCCAAAGACTTCACTTCCTTCAAGCGCGTCAGTTGAATCTTCTCTCAGGAAAGACATGGGGGATAAAAACATGTCATCTCTGTAGTGTGACCAGTGCCCCGAAGTTTCATACAAAGTTTTTTTATTTAAAATTGGAGTCGAGATTTCCTTGTAGCCATATTTCTTATGAACTTCTCTAGAAAAGTTTAAAAGATTGTTATAGAGAGTAAAACCATTTGGCAGCCAGTAAGGCATGCCGGGGGAAGTTTCATGAAACATAAATAGCTCTAGGTCTAGGCCAATCTTTTTATGATCTCTCTTTTTTGCCTCTTCTAGTATTTGAAGATGCTCATCTAATTCTTTTTGAGAAGAAAAACTTGTTCCATAAATTCGGGTAAGCATTTTATTTTTTTCGCTTCCCCTCCAATATGCGCCAGCCAAAGAAAGAAGTTTAAATGCTCCGATATCCCGTGCAGGATTTTTACTGTGTCCCCCGCGGCAAAGATCTTCAAAATTTCCTGCTTTATAAAAAGTTATTTTTTCGCCTTTTTCTACAATTTCATCTACTAATTCTTGTTTGTACTTATTATTTTTATAAATTCTTTTGCTTCCTCCGCTGTTACTTCACGGTGGGAAAAAGAATCCCATGTTGGCAAAATTTCTGCCATTTTCTTTTCAATTTTTGGAAGATCTTCTTCTGAGATCGGATTTTTAAAATCCAAGTCATAGTAGAATCCAGTATCGATGGAAGGGCCAATTGTTAAAAGAGTGTCGGGATAAAGGTCTAAAATAGCTGCAGCAAGAAGATGCGCCGTTGAGTGTCTTATGTTTGAAAGGTGTGCTTCGTTCATCTTTGGGATTTTAGCAAGCGCCGCTCATTTTAGCAATCCTCATGCGTAATATTGATAACTCCAAATAAAAGGCATAATTGGTGCAAGTAGAATTAGAAGTATTGTAAATTTTTTAGTCATCTCGGAAAATTATTGCCGTTTGTTAGAATATAATTAATCACACCGGAAACAAAGTCTCCAACAATTGGTACGAAGTTAATGTGAGTTGAGATAAAGGCTAAAATCCCAAAAAACAGTGTAAGTCCTATCGTTACTCCTACTCCCCATGCGATTCCGCCCAAAAAATTATTAGTAATGATTTGTTTTCTGCTTCTGTATATATGTTCACTTTTAGATTCACTCATAATTTAGTTTAGGCAAAAAAGCTTATGATTGTCAAAGATTTAAGTCTTCGGAAACTTTCTGCATAGCGGTAAGCGATATTTTTACAAATTCAGGCAGCGGGATTTTAAGTGCTGTCTCACAGGATCTAATTTGATCTCTGCTTGCTCCTTTTGCAAAATTAGGTTCATTGAATCTCTTTAAAACAAAATCTACGTCAACGGAGGCAAGTTTTTTGTCTGGATGAATAAGAGTAGCTGCGATAATAAGACCTGATAATTCGTCGCAAGCATAAATGCTCCAATCCATTAGGGATTTTGGCGTGGCTCCAGTCTTCCCGTAATTATGTGCTTTTATGGCATAGATTACATCTGCATCTAGCTTATCTTTTAATTTTTCTTCAGCTACCAAACCATGTTTTTCAGGATTATCCTTTGTAAGTTCATAATCAACATCATGTAAAAGCCCTGTAGTTCCCCACTTGTTTAATAAAATCTCATCAGCGTTAGAATTTAGTCTTTTGCAAAGAGAAATCATAATTGCCTCACATGCGAGCATGTGTTTTATCAGATTCTGATTTTTTACATAACTTTTAAGCGTTTCCAGTGCATCCGCCCTAGTCATAAAAACATTGTACCAAATATCACATTTCTCACTTTCCCACACCGGGTTCGTCGTAGCTTGACACATAAGGAAATTTTTCTTATTCTAAGCTTATGCCATATCGCAAAATACCAATTGTTCCAAGTCAAATTTACCACGTTTTTAATAGAAGTATTGCTGGTCAAACCATTTTTTCAGTCCAAAAAGACTATCAGCGATTCATAGATGTTATAAATTATTATCGTTTTGATAATCTACCAATTAGATATTCTCATTATAAAAGGCTCACGCAAGGCCAAAGAGATTTATTCAATGATGAATTTTTAACAAATAATAAGTCAATTATTCATATAGTTTCGTATTGCGTAATGCCAAATCATTTCCACCTTCTTTTGTTTTCCGACAAGGAACACGCAATTTCTAATTTCACTCGAAATGTCCAGAATAGTTATTCAAAATATTACAACACAAAATATGAAAGAAACGGGTCTCTGTTTCAATCTATGTTTAAGGCTGTTCGTATTGAAAACGATGAACAGCTCATCCATGTCTCTAGATATATTCACCTGAACCCAATTACGGCCTATCTTATAGAAGTAAATAGACTTGAAGAATATAACTGGTCATCTATTAAGGCTTTTCTTTCAGATGGCGAGATCAATTCTTTTTTGGAGCCAGATTTAGTATTAAGCAATTTCAAATCTAGAGCAAAATATAGAGAATTCCTAGTTGATCAAGTTGACTATCAAAGAGAACTAGATAAGATTAAGCATTTGGTTTTCGAGTAAATTCCTTATGTGTCTAGCCAGTACACACCGGGTGTGGACAAGAATAGCCTGGATAGTTTAAGGCTAATCTGTTAAAATAAATTAGACTTATGCTCAGGTTTTTCTGAGTAAAGCGAAGGGTTTATAGCTCATTGGTAGAGCGTTACTTTGACACCTGCCCGACTTTAAATGGACTTGTAGCTCAGTGGTAGAGCGCTTCATTGACATTGAAGAGGTCAGAGGTTCGATACCTCTCAGGTCCACAAGATAATTTTTGTGTTAGCCCTTCGCTTCTTCATGAGTCCTCCATCCTTGATTGTTTCTAGCTACGTTTCCTAATTGAACCCCAAAATTTCCTCCATATAAACGCCTGTGATAAGATGGTTTATCTTTAGGAGCCCCAGGGTTTTCATTAACATATGATAAAGCTCCAAATGGAACTGCTGTACTTGTCATTTCAGTTCCTGTATGTGAAGACCTGCCAGGCGCTCTAAAACCTACTACTTCAAATCCTGTCAATTGTCCTTCTGTGTTCATAATTAATCACCTCCTCCTATTTGTCTTAGTTTTTTTACCCGTATCGTTTGTGCCATAGCCTATTCTTTCTGCTTTCTTAGTGGTGTCACCAATATCGACATTTCTAGTAAGGGATGCTCCAACTACTACGGTTACAGCGGTTTCTTGCCCAGTTTTTTGGGACCTAACCTTAACTTCAGCTAATTGATCAACAGCTAAAAACCCTGTAATATCTTTTGTTCCACTGCCGTTTCCCGTTAACTGAACCCTGTACATAGCTGCAAGTCTTTCTTTGTCTTCTCTTGGAACAGTAGTAAGTCCTGGTCTGCCAAATTGCCCGCCAGCTAGTAGGCTACCATCTGCTCTAAGTTTTTCTATAAGATATCTTTGTTGATCAGTTGGTATTATTCTGGGGTCTGGATTTCCAAACAATGTTCCAGCATTTACAGCGTCAACAAACCACCAGGTTCCACCATTACCTGCTAATGGTTCTGGTCTTAGAGCTCGAGCTTGCTCAAGGCCTATAAAAGGAATTCTTGGAGAAGCAATAACTGCCTGTGTAATGCGTGCTGATAGATCAACAGTTCTTTCCCCTGTTCTATATTGATCTGGCCTCTGTCCGTATGTTGGTTGAAAATCTTTTCCCATATTTTTGACAATAAAAAAACCTCCCGTCTGGGAGGTTGTCCTGATTGCGTATTCGTCTTACTTACGCGTCAGACTTACCCCCCTTAAGGGATTTAAGAATGACGAGAATAAGATTTTTTATCGCTTGCATGAAAAGTATAATATCAATTAGATAAATAATGTGTCAAGAAGGGATTTATCCGGTTTGTGTGACTGGGGCTCTCTCACCTGAAAGCATGAATGAAGCTCCATGTTTTTTTGCAAGAGAACCATACTGACGTGCTGCTTTTTTACTTCTTAATGCCTGGAACCAGGCTAGTGAGTCTTCTACGTTCATTCTGGCGTCCCTAATCCATTTTAATACTTCTTCCATAAAGTTAAGATGATACACACCTGGATTTTCTCCAATTTGCTCAATTGTGAGAACTTCTACTTTTTTCTTAAGTTCCCCTGAGCTATTAGCTAGTTGTTTTATCTCAATCAAGATTTCCTGCACTTTAATCGCGATTTCTTGATTCTCATGAGAGGCTCCTCTTTCTGAAGCATGAACAATATCCCTGTGGTAGTCGTTACCTGCCTCTATATGTGGTTTTGCGTGTTCTTTATTGCTTTCGCCATGATTTACTTCAACTTCTTCGCCTGCATGCATTTCTGTTTCCCCACCGTAGCCACCATCATTAGATTTATCAGCTCCTAAGAATTGATCCCATGCATCAAATACGGCGTCTTTTCCTACATCAGTTTTTATGGATTTGACCACATCATTTCCCATGCCCATTAAGGCTTCGAAAGGATTCTCGTCTATATATTGTTTTGGCTCTTTTTTACCGCCACTTTTTAATTTTGGAAGTTGCATAATTGCACCCTAATCTATCATAGACCTTTTAAGAAATCAAGCGTTTTCTGTTGCCTGATGATTGAGGCTAAAAGATATTTATTTGCTCTAAGTCCTTCTTTTTCCGCAGGCTGTGCGTTTTCTATAGTTTTTTCAATATCAGCTTCTTCTGCTGTTATTTTTTCAGATTCTGCGATTTTCTGAAGGATAAATTCAAGTTTTAGGTCTGTGTTTGCTTTTACAGCTGACTGCGCTCTTAAATCTTCAGCAGTCTTTTTAGTAGACGATAGGTATTGATCTAGATTCATGCCTAGTTTTTTTATTTCTTCTAGAGTTTGAGTTAAAAGTCTATCCACTTCTCTTTCTACTAAAACTTGAGGAACAGTCACTTTAACTGTTTCTAGGAGAGATTTTACGATTTCATCAAAAGGTGGTGTTTCTGCTTCTTTCCCCGGAATAACTATTTTACTTTTTGCAGTAATTTTCTTAACTTCATCTTTATAATTTCCAAGTTCCACCACGGGAGCCTCGCAAGTTATAGCATGAAATTCCCAGTCTTTTCCTTCCTCCAAAGCCTCATCTACATGAATTCTAGGGTCAATTATAGGTTTAACATTGTTATCTTTAACAGCCTGGGCATAAACCGCAGGGAGAAGATGCCTTACTACTTCATCTCTAATTTTAGCTTTATCTAAATTTCCTTCAACTAGATTTTTTGGAGCCTTTCCTTTTCTGAAACCTGGAAGATTGGCATTTTTTGCCATCTCTTCAACTACTACTCCCCATACAATCTTAGCTTTATCCCATGGAATAATGAGCCTAAATTCAATTGTACCATCGGGAGTTCTTAAAAAAGGTTTTTTTACCGTTTCAGATTCAGCCGCAATTTTCGGCGCTTTAACTGTTTTTGTTTTTCCTGCCATATTTTGCCTTCTTTTACCAGCTATTAGCTATTCGCTAAAAGCCAAATTGGTGCGGATGAGAGGACTCGAACCCCCATGCTTTTAACGGCACAAGGTCCTAAACCTTGCGTGTCTACCATTCCACCACATCCGCGCGTTATTAAGCCTGATTATAGCTTATTTGACATAAGCAAACAAGCTTTATAAGGCTAGCGCAAGTGTAGACTTAGCGTTTTTTAATCTGTATTCTTCCATTTTATTCATGAAAAATGTAACTCTAACAGCCCATGTTGGAGAAGAAGCATAAGTAGGACCAATAAAGTATGGATCAGAATCAGGTTTATCCTTAAGATATCTTGTTCTTAGTCCATGAGAAATTGTCTCAATTCCGTCTGTCCATGAATCAAATCTTATAACATTATCTCCATAAACTCCCCATCCCCATCCATTGTAAGACTGATAAGGAATTCTTTTTCCAAAAGTAGATTCAAGTCCAGCAATTGAGGCTACAAGTCTCCAGTCAAGATTATATTCATCAGCATACTTAATAAAGTCGCCTGCGTATGGAGCTAAAGGAGAATCATATTGAAGTAAAAATCCCTCTAGAATTCTAGCTCTGTCATCCATTACCAATGGAGATACTTCAGAGACAAGCTTAGCTGAAGACATCGAAGCCTGGTTAGAGGCATAAGAGTCCCCTGTGCTTACCAAAAGTATTATTATTACTAAAAATATTATAAGTAGTTTTTTCATTCTGCAAAGCAGAATATTATTTTTTTAATTCTGCCTTTTAAAATGAAAACTCTGCTATGCAGAGCCAATAAAAAATCCTAACGTGAGCATTTGGAAAGGCGCACCTTAGGATCTAGAACGAAGTATATCACACAACTATAGGACTTGTCAAGATACTGCTATAGGTTTGTTTTGATTGATTTGAGGCTAAACGAGCTATTAATTGTGGTTATTTGAGCTCGTTCATGAAGCTTGTTACATTCTCAGCCCAGTTGTTTGTGTTTCTAGGGTTATATAGCCTTGCAATTTCGAAAGGAGTTACTAATCCCTGATCTCTGTACTTTGTTGACAGTGTTTTAGTGATAGTTTCAATAGCATGAGGATAATTGCTAAACTTTGTGATTTTAGTTCCATAAATTCCCCATCCCCAGCAATTATATGATTCTTTAATTACTTTTTTACAAGCACCAGATTCTTGAACTGAAATTGCGGGAAGAAGCCTGAAATCTATATCATATCTATTAGCTGCAGCCACAATATCAGGTGCGTAAGGTTCTAGAGGAGAATTTTTCTTAGCTAAGTATTGACGAACAATCTCTACTTTTGAGTCCTCTTCTATAATGGTATTTTCAATCGTGTTATCAGCTGGAGGAAGAGCTGCATATGCAATTCCCTGTGTACTTTCAGAAAGTACCTGACCCGAGCTTTTAAGCTCGGTAATATGAAGTAAATAAGCTAGAGTTAGAAAGAGAAAAAGAGGGGTTCCGAGAAAAAAACCCATTAGGACAGCAAGCTTTTTCATCAGACTATTTTGGCACTTTTAGATTGATTTTGTCAATCCCGATCAAATCGGGATTAATCCGAACAAAGTAGTTCAAGCAATATTGAAGTGAGCGGATGACCGGGATCGAACCGGCGACCTTCTCGTTGGCAACGAGACATTCTACCGCTGAACTACATCCGCGAGTAGATTGAAGTATATCAGAAAAGAGGTTCAGG
>CAYILI010000043.1:8608-9396 GCA_964364105.1 uncultured Gammaproteobacteria bacterium
GAGCGGGCGAGGCTTAGAGCTTTTTCACTATCTCCTCCGTATGATTTTAATCCCTGCTCTACCCCGCCGTGTTTAGATATGTAATTTGCAGCTCCGTGGATAGCGTCTATGGCGTTATTTATATCTGGATTCCCATCGCCATTTCCATCTGCCCCATATGAAGCCCAGGTTCCTGGCATAAACTGAAGTGGTCCTTGTGCGCCTGTTCCGTACCCGCTAGATATTGCTCCGTCGCGCCCGCCTGTTTCCATGTGATGGAGGCCATAGAGAATTTCCCATGGAACACCGTATTTAGCTCCAGCCTCTTTATATACATTGTCAAACGAGCTTGAAGGTCCCTGAGGAATAGCTGTAACTTGAGTTCCAGCCACTCCTTGTATAGGTGTTTGTGTAGGTGTTGGAGAAGGCTCTGTTATCTCTTTATATATAGTAGCTAATTTTTCTGAAGGTTCCTCAACTGTTTCAGGTTTGATCTTCGAGATACTTAGTTCCCAACCGCTTCTAATTAGCCTTGGATCTTCTATAAAGTCGTTATCATTCCATAAGTTTATCCAATATTTCTGATCGCCATATTGTTCTTCCGCGATCGTATATAGGGTTTCTCCGGATTCTACAACGTGCATTATTGGTGTAGGTGTGGGTGGGATTCTGGTAGGTGTAGGTGTTGGAGTTTTTGAGGGGGTTTGATTAACCGGTGGCGTTTGCTCTTGTGCCGGTGAGTTTATCGGTGTGAATACCGATAAAAGAAAGATAGCTCCTGCGACTATGCCTCCCATAAAAACCAATAC
>CAYILI010000044.1:0-9316 GCA_964364105.1 uncultured Gammaproteobacteria bacterium
TCTAGCATATGACCAGGGAATGGAACACGGCCCAACGGATTTTGATGACGAAAATGCAGATCCCCAAAATATTATAAATATTGGACTCAAAGGCGGATTTACGGGAATTATTTTTCAAAAGGGAGTTGCTGAACAATATTATAAAAAAGAATATGAAAGCTCGGTTCCTCTTATTATTAAGCTAAACGGAAAAACTAATTTAAACTCGGATCCTGATCCATATTCTCCTCAAATTTGCTCAGTCGAAGAAGCGCTAAGAATTGGCGCTTCTGCTGTAGGATACACGATTTATGTTGGAAGCCGTCATGAGTCAAAAATGTTTAAAGAGTTTAGTAAAATTGAAGGGGAAGCACATAAAGCTGGGATTCCATTTATCGGCTGGATGTATATAAAAGGAAGCGGCGCTGAGGGAAAAGATATTAGAGAATTAACAGCCTACGGCGCAAGACTGGGACTTGAAATGGGCGCCGATATAATAAAAATAAAATATCCAGGAGATGAAAAAAGTCTAAGGTGGGCAGTAAGTAACGCAGGAAAAACTGGAGTCGTAATTTCAGGGGGAGCAAAAGAAGATGAAGCATCATTTTTAGAGACGGTCCAGACAGCAATGTCATCAGGATGCATCGGAATGGCAGTTGGACGAAATATCTGGCAATCGGACAATCCACTTGAAATTACAGAAAAAGTAAAAAAAATTATTTGGAGCTAGATTTATGATTAAAGATTTAAGATTTATGAATTGAAAATTCAATGAAAATTGTAAATTGTAAATTGTAAATTAATCTATGAAAGTATTCCTGGCTACAGATCACGCTGGTTTTGAGTTTAAAGAAAATTTAAAAGCTTTTTTACATGAAAAAGGTTATGAAGTTGGAGATTGCGGAGCATTTGAACTCGATCCTAATGATGATTACCCGGACTTTATTTCTGTTGCTGCTAAATCTGTAACAAAAAATCCGGGTTCTTTTGGAATAGTCCTTGGAAAATCAGGAGCGGGAGAATGCATTGTGGCAAATAAAATAAAAGGGATCCGCGCAGTTTTAGGGGTAAGCGAACAAAATGTGAGACTTGCCCGTGAACATAATGATGCTAATGTTATTTCTCTAGGATCAGAACTTATAGATTTTGAAAGGGCCAAACAATTTGTAGAACTTTTCATTAACACCCCATTCTCAAACGAAGAAAGACACAAAAGAAGAATCGAGAAAATTAAGCAGCTTGAGTAGATTTTTCTACCATTAAAACTTCTTCTATTAAACGGTTGGCATATCCATATTCATTGTCATACCAGGCAATAACTTTTACCATATTTCCGCCAACTACTTGCGTCAAGCTTAAATCAACGATTGCTGAGTGAGAATTGCCAATAATGTCTGAGGAAACAATAGGATCATTGGTTGTTTCAAGTATGTTTTTAAACTGAGGGGTCTGCTCTGCAGACTTAAATGCATTATTTATTTCCTCAACTGTCGCATTCTTCTTAAGAACAAACGTAAAATCCGAAAGAGAACCCACAGGAACTGGTACGCGAATTGCGAGACCATCAAAAATTCCCTCAAGCTCTGGTAACGCTTTTGCTGCGGCTTTTGTGGCACCCGTACTAGTTGGGATAATATTTTCCGCGGCTGCTCTAGCGCGGCGATAATCCTCATGTCCGCCATCTTGCAAACGCTGATCCTGAGTATAGCCATGAATTGTAGTCATCATCGCTTTTTCAATGCCAAATTCATCAGATAAAACTTTTGCAACCGGGGTAATACAATTTGTAGTGCAAGATGCATTGCTTATTATATTTGAGCCAGCATAATCAGAATCGTTAACTCCCAAAACATAAGTCTCTATATTTCCGCCCCCGCCTGCATCGCTTTGCGAAGCATTGCGGGCAGGTTTTGCAGGTGCCGAAAGTACAACATTCTTTGCCCCGGCTTTAAGATGCATATTCGCTTTTTCTAAAGTCAAAAAGTGGCCAGTGGATTCAATCACTACGTCAACTTTCAAATCTTCCCAGGGAAGAAGGGAAGGATCTTTCTGAGAATAAACAAAACTTTTTCTTCTTTTATTTACAACTATTTTTCCGAGAAGATCTTTTTTCGATTCCTTTGTCGGCTCAATTGTAACTTCGTCCTTTAGTTTTCCGTAAACGCTGTCATATTTAAGCAAATACATCCAGCCTTTAAGATCAGTTGAGGATCCTGCGTTAATCGCAACAACTTCAATTTTACTTTTATATTTTTCAAGAATTACCCTGTGGGCAATTCTTCCTATTCTTCCGTATCCATTTATAGCAACTCTTATCATAGATCTATAATCTCATTTAGATTAACTTGCGTCAAACGTAATTTATGCGCGGAGAGGAATTCGAATTTTAAAACGCAATCAGCAGACTAAGATTTAATGAATAGGAAAGATTTAAACTGCGAATGAAGTGAGAAAATTTGAGTTCCGACCTCAGAGCAATTAACTAACGCAACAGTTCGTGTACTTTTTCAACAATTGCCTTTGAATTTATCTGTTCAAAATCTAATAATTCTTCCGGACTTCCACTTCTAGGCATTTTATTAACTGACAAACCATGAACTGGAGTTTTTGATGTTAACAAGCAGGAACGAACAGCCTCTGTAATACCTCCTTCAGGACGATGATCTTCAACAACTAAGATCAGACCAGTCTCATCAGCTGCTCTTTCTAGCGTCGCAGAATCTATAGGTTTTACAGAATAAAGATCAATTATTCGGACGTCTATCCCCTGTTTTTTTAATTCTTCATAGGCCTTTAGTGCTTCATGAAGCGTTACACCAGCACCGATAATAGTTACCTTATCTTTAGACGAAGATTTCAATGTTTTACTTCCACCAATCTCAAAACTTTCCTTCTCATGATATATAACAGGAGTGTCCATTCTTGTAGTTCTAAGATAAACAATTCCTTTAAAATCAGCTGCAGCCTCTGTTAATTTTTTTGCACTCACGCCGTCTGAAGGATACAAAACCACACTATCAATAATGGATCGAAACATAGCTATGTCTTCAATTCCCATTTGAGATGCACCATCCTGTCCTATTGAAACCCCTGCATGACTTCCCACAAACTTAATATTTGCTTTAGCATACGCTGCCATTCTTATCTGATCATGCGCGCGAGTCCAAAAAGCAGCAAATGTAGAAACAAAAGGCAACTTTCCTCGCCTGGAAAGACCCACTGCGACACTTACCATATTTTGCTCAGCTATAAACATCTCAAAATACTTGTCTTTATGCTTTTCTCTGATAATTTCTGAAAAGGTCGAATTAGAAGTTTCTCCGTCGAGTACGACTAGGGAAGGGTGGGCGAACAAAAGAGAAGGTAGAGTTTCACCATAAGATTTTCTGGTGGCTATTAAATCTCCCAATTTATATTCTGCGACGCGAGAAGTATATCTTGGAGAGGGTTTATTTTCTATATATGTTTTATCTGGCTTGGCAATTTTCCCTCGCAGTGATCTATCTATCTCACCCAGGTCTTTTGCATGCTCCCCTATCTCAGCGTAGGGGAGAGCCTTTCCGTGAAAACCATCTTTGTTTTCAACCTTTTTTATTCCTTTCCCCTTCATAGTTTTGGCAATTATCATTACGGGCCTGTCATGCGATTCATGAGCCAATGAAAAAGCCTGTGAAATTTCCGCTAAATTATGTCCGTCAACTATGATAGCTTCCCAACCGAATGCCAAAAGCTTTTTCTGATAGTTTTTTAAATCCCATCCATACATAGTCTCTGTGCTCTGCCCAAGTCTATTAACATCAATTATTCCAATCAAATTGTTCAATTTGTAAAAGCTGGCAATCTCTATGGCTTCCCAAACTTGTCCTTCCGCCATTTCACTATCTCCCAGAAGTACATAAGTTTTATGACTTAATTTATCCATCTTTGCCGCCAATGCTACTCCCACGCCCACGGATAAACCTTGACCAAGTGAGCCCGTAGGAGCCTCTGTATATTTAAATTCCATAGTAGGATGTCCCTCAAGCGGACTTCCAAATTTTCGAAAGTTCAATAATTCGTTTTCTGAAATTTCCCCCGCAGCTACCCAAAGAGAATAAAAAAGAGGAGAGGCGTGACCTTTTGAAAAAATTACCCTGTCATTTTCAGGATAATCTGGATTCTTGGCATCAAACTTTAAGAATCCTCCAAAGAAAAGTGTAGTCATAAGGTCAGCGGCCGACAAAGAAGACGTAAGATGCCCGGAACCTGCTGTAGAAGTTGAAAGCAAACAGTAATATCTGATGAGCCTAACTAATTTTCCCAAATCTTCCATAAATTAATAATATCAGGTAAGCTTCACCCTGTCATTCTGAACTCCTGCCTTGCCGGCAGGCAGGTGTTTCAGAATCTCATAAAACTGTTTTCAGGATCCCGAAATAAATTCGGGATGACAATTTTATTCAAGATTAAAAACTTATATAATGGGCGTGTGGATTTAATTCAAACTTTAATTCTTTCCTTCGTGGAGGGTGTAACAGAATTTTTACCTATTTCTTCTACCGGACATCTTATACTTGCTTCTCAAGTTCTTAACATACAGCAAACTGAATTTGTAAAAAGCTTTGAAATAATTATCCAGCTCGGCGCAATTCTTTCAATAATATTTTTATATTTTAAAACGCTACTAAATACTAAAATTTGGCCTAAAATTCTCGTAGCTTTTCTTCCAAGCGCAATTGTTGGTTTAGTTTTTTATAAAATCATCAAAGAATTCCTGATCGGGAACAGTCTTATAACTGTGGCCGCATTATTCCTAGGGGGACTTGCATTTATCCTAGTTGAGTACTGGAATAAAGAAAAACAATCGGGTCAAACTACAAAAATAGAGCAAATAACTTTTAAAAATGCATTCATAATCGGCCTTTTCCAATCAATTTCCGTAATTCCGGGTGTTTCCCGCGCAGGTGCAACAATTCTAGGCGCACTTTTAGTAAAAACCAATAGAAAAACCGCAGCAGAATTCTCCTTTATCTTGGCTGTCCCCACAATGTTTGCAGCAACCGCTTTAGATATTTTTGAAACAAAGTTAAATTTTACAAGCAATGAATTACTTTTACTTCTGATAGGTTTTATAGCGTCATTCTTATTCGCTACTCTTTCAGTCAAAATTTTAGTAAAATATCTAACAAATCATAATTTTATCGCATTCGGTATTTATAGAATTGCATTAGCCGCCATATTTTGGTTAATATACTTACGATGAATACGTTTGAAAAAGTTTATAAAGCAGTTCAGAAAATCCCAAGAGGAAAAGTTAGTACTTATGGGCAAATCTCTAAATATTTAGGCATATCAAACCCCCGCGTGGTAGGATTTGCACTTCATGCCAATCCTGATCCAGATAACACCCCCTGCCATAGAGTCGTTAATAAAAAGGGTGAATTAGCCTCAAGTTATGCTTTTGGAGGCTTAGATGTTCAACGTCAACTTCTAGAACAAGAGGGAGTAGAATTTGAAAATTCACGAGTAAAAATGGAAACTTCAGGCTTCTCCTTTACCTAGCAAGGCGTACTTTAGGATGCTCTATTTTTTTAATAGCTGGAGATTTTCTAATCGCCACAAATGCATTATAAGTAAGGGCCATAACCAATAAAAACACTGCAACAACAATACATAAGACAAACCAAGCAAGAGCAGTTGAAATGTCCATAAGATTCCTCATAGGCTGTGTATTATATCCAAAAACATATAAAAAGTCAATGCTATAGGATATAAACTGCAAAGTCCTAGGCAGGGTCTTGAGTGTAATATAATATAGGCTTATGCACTTATCAGGAAAGTATTTTATTTTTAACACGTTTTCCACACTATTCTCATTCAATATTATTGCTATAGGGTTAAAAATAAAGTATAATACAGCCTAAATATGGGAACCCCAGTAACAGAACGTAAACATTTAACGCCCGACGATAGGTCTCAAGCACCAGAATCGTTAAATGGAACACAACCTAGTTTAGGAATAGACCAACTTGAGTTGGGTTTATCTAATGGAAGGGCTCCATCAGAATCCTACAGATATCTGCGTGATCTTTTATTGTCCACACCAGATGATCGACTTAATGAACAGTTGAAAGCGGAAAAAAGGATATTGGGCGATTTAATTAAGCAGGATCCGCTAGGTCTTTCTGGTGAAAGAGTAAGAAATCTTAGCACCAATCGGAAATTTATGCTCCCTGGACCACCTTCTGACAGGCTTTTGCCATTCGCAAGAGAAGTTCGCGACGGAGTTATAGAAATACCATTATCTCCTGCTGAAAGCGAAGCATTAAAACAACATATAGATATTGTTGAATCGCATAGCAAAAAGGCAATTGAAGTTGTTAAAGGAAGAGAACCATCGCTTCAAGCGCATATTTCTCAACAAAGAGGTGCATTGGGTCTTCAAGATCCAGATGAAGGCTATAGAGTGCAGCGTGATATCTCCAACAGGAGTGTATTTATTACAGGCAGAAAAAATGGCCACAGAACACGCAATACAGTTGGATCAGCCGCAGAAAAAGCTGAAGTTACAATAAGCGAGCCCTCTGCACCAACCACTAGAACAGCCAGCGACAAGGTATCTTCTCCCTGGCTAACATCGATGATTGAAGGAGCGGAAAGAGATAATCCACCGCTAAAACAAGATGAAGCACCTTGGGGGAAACCTGATATAGATCCGAAAGTAGAGGTTATTACTAGCTCAGGTGAATTTTTAACGAAATGGGAAAAACCAAAAGAAAACCCAATCAAAAAAGCGCAGGAAGATTTACATACTATTTACTTAGAAGCATGGAGAGATGCAGAAAGTAGAAGAATTGCACGAGACGAAGCTAATCCGACACCACATTTCTTTATACCAGAAACCAGAAGACAAACAACAGCAGAAGCCTCAACTACTGCTATTCAATCTAAGCCCAATAATGCTCCAGTCGAGGCAACGACAGACGAATGGATGAGTGGCCCTCTCCCTGAACCAACTAAAAGACAGGCTGTGGAACAGGAGATAAGTTTAGATGAGCTTAATGAGCTAGACAGATTATATATGCCTCCGCTTGATTCTGCATCTACCTCTACAGCACTACCTGAGCCCATACTTCCGCAGGTAGAAAAAGAGAAGGAAGCGCTTAATGTTCTCTTTGTATCCGTTGATCCTGCATATGATCAGGAGGCACAAAAATGGGCAGAGCAAAGACTCCAGATAGATCTAGCACCGCGTGAAGGTAGATTTGGAACGATTAGAAGCTTCCGAAGAATTGTAGCCACCAGACTTACTGAGGAAGGAAAAAGACAAGAATATACAAGAAGATTTAAAAAAGCTCTTATAGAAGCTGGAAACCCTTATGCAGAAATAAACGTCCAAAGCGGAGAAGTAACTAAACCCGATTTAGATAGGGACAAATTCCATGCTTCAGTTCAAGCTACTCTAATGGGATTAGATAAAAACCCTGATCAATTTACAGCTAGAAGAAAACTGGCTGACAAAGAGCTAAGAGAAAAAATTGAAGCTGAAATCAGAACTTACGTAGATGAAAATCTAAGTCCTGAAGATATATATCTCAGATTGGGTGAATTTGTTAAATCTAATTCCGCAAATATAAGAAAACAATTTGAAGTGGAAAATTTAGCAGACTTTAGATCAAATCTCAGTCAGCAAATTGGAATTATTAGAGGGGCAATTGACTCTGGCGCACTAACTCGCGATCAAATTAATTTCAATGTAGAATTCATCACTCCTCGTTGGGGAGTAGAAACTCAGCCAGAACTAAATAGAAGAGATAAATTAATAAAAGGCGCACAAAAAAGAAAGAAAACAGGTCTTATGTCAAATCCAGCATTTCTAGGAGGAGCAGCTTCTGCGGGAACTAGCTTGGCACTTGGAGCTACAAGCTGGGGAGTTAGATCAGTAGCTCCAGTCGTAGGTATTTTACCTGGAGCAATTATCGGAGGGTGGAATGCTAAAGCCAGAAGAAGTTATGATCTTAAAAGAGACTTATCAACTCAACGCAAAAATAAAGTTGTAGGACAAGAATTACCCTCAAGAGAACCTCGTAAAATCGGACGAATTCATAGAGGTGCAATAAATGTTTTATCTTTAGGAAGACAACCAGATAGGCTAATACAAGATTTGTCTCAAAGAGAACAATTAGATAGGTTAACTTATTTAGGAAAAACTACTTCCCAACTCCTAGGTGGGCAGCTGCAGGGAAGCGACGCATCATTTATATCAACTGACTTAGGGCTATATCAATTAATGGATCGCGCTGAAATTAATCCATCTGAAGTTGCGAAAAGATTAATTCTAAAAAAACGAGCTGAAATAGTTGCAAGAAGAAGTGTTTCTGAGTTTCAAAAAATTGACCTAATTACTTATGAATCAGATCAAACCATTCAACAGGAAAAACTAGCGCTCGAGCAAGCATTAAGCGATTCAGGATACCTTCTTCAAAGTCTTGGAATGAACCCTGATGAAATAAAAACAGCTGAAGAACCTGAAATTAGAGAATGGATGTCACAATTGGTCGGGCACAAAATAGACATGGATACAGCTTTTAATAGCTATAGAACATGGCAATCAAGAAATGCATTCGTAGAAGGTGCTGTTAAGGGTGGAGCATCTGCGCTGGGAGTGGGTGCTGTAATTAAAACTGCTGAAGTTGTAAATGGAGTATTAGTTAACACTCTAGGAGTAGATATAGGAAGAGGAATAAGAGATGGAATCGGGAAAGTGAGAGATCATTATATACAAGAGTATAACGACCTAAGATCTCAAATGCCTCAAGTTCCAGATCAAAGAATAATCAAAGTTGCTGATTTACCAGTATCCGAGCATCAGGTTTTTGATTCAATAAAACCAGTAGATTCTGTAGATCTACCTGAATCAGAAGCTCAGGTTTTCGCACAAACTCCAGAATCCACTGAACCTACGAATGTATCAGATGTTGAAGTTCAAGTTTTCGCACAAGAGGCCCCAGTGAAATACTTTGAAGCCCAACTTAATAGTCAGCCAATTTCTATTCCCGAACATACTAGATTAGTAATGGATAGGATAAATGGAGGATACGATCTGGTTTCGAGTAAAGATGGCACAACAGTACTACTTAATGATGTTAAATGGGTTGACGGAAAACTTGTAGCAGATCCAAAAAGTCTATGGATAGATCAAATCCAAACAGCCACATCTTCAGAACCCGACATGAGAAGAGTTTTGGGGAAAAATGGAGTCTGGAAACAAATGGTGACTCCGGTTGATGAGATCAGATGGGACAGGGAGAAAATTACTGGTATTTCAGACGGTGAAGAGCTAAGGATGTTTAATAGC
>CAYILI010000045.1:0-9305 GCA_964364105.1 uncultured Gammaproteobacteria bacterium
GTTGCGGGGGTTGAACGACTTCAGAACCGCAATAATGGGAATCTCTACGATCTCTAGTTATTCTTTATTTGGTCTTGTGAGGGCTTGGTAATCGTTAATGAACTCACTTAGTCTATCTCTCTAGCGATAAAAAATCAATCGGGGCCAGCTCGATAAACATATTTAATAAGGTTAAAGTCCTAGACACTGCTTAGGCCAGCCATTTTCTTTTTGGAATTGCAGGATTTTATCTCTAAAAAAATTACCTACTTCACCAATATTAGCATCCTTAGAATATTCAGGACCACCACAAGGGCCAGTATAAAGCTCATCTTTACGAAAATTATAGTCAGCGTAGAAACTATACGACTTTGAAGCATATGTTTTTGAATTGGAATCTAAATCCCATAAGGAAAAAGTAACGTTTTGGGAGGCATTACCGGCTGTTCGCCAGTCAGTGAACATATAATCTTTCGAAGCAACCTTTACTAATTCTTCAGAAAACCAATCTACTGAATTTTTTGGGGACTCTTTCATTTCAGTTATTTCTATACTAGGAGTGCATTGACCACCAAAAACCGTATTCTTATAGGCACAATCAATACCAGTCCATTGTCCCTTAACTTGAAAGGTCCTATTTCTCAAATCTAAATAACGTTCATCTAGAATGTCGTCATATCCCTGAAAGTAGGCATACTTTGCTTTCGGGTCCAGATTTTGAAAGGAATAGCCCAGACAGCTCACAAGGCAACCTAAAACCTTGGCATTCCATGTAATAGAGATAGGGTCCTTAAATCTTTTTTCGCCGTCTTCTAAAGCTACTGTTTCTGTTGAGGTAGGTAAAAATGCTGGAGTTGCCCCAATAATTAAGGCTGTACTAGGCAAGATACTGTTCCGCTCTTTAATAAAAAACAGGACCCCTAAAATCAAAATTTCCACCCCAACCTTAATCCAGTTTTGCTTTAGCCAGCTCATTTCTTTTTGTATGTAAATTTTGGATCATGCCACCCACGAGATTTTATATACTCAACCAGTTTATGCGAAAAGTGAACAAATAATATCAATACGAGTATTGCATAAAAAGCTATTAATATCCCACTCAAACTCCACTGCATAAAATTCCAGATCGTAGCCATTGTGAGTTGTGTAGCTTCTTAATGTTTCTATTGAACCCAATTTTGTTTTAGGAAGTCGTCATTATTTATATTGATAAAGGGGGAGGGGGTGGTAGGGGTATGGGCCCTTTTTTGAAAATACCTTTTTATTGTATGGGGGACCCTAGAACAAATTTCGTGGTGTTTTTTAAGAGGTATATTACCTCGGCATAATTACATTCATATATGCTTGTCGGACAAGTGATTCATTAAATCACCCAGTCCTTTCCAAGATTGTTTTATAAAACCAAGCGACGTTATAATCAGTAAAATTGTGATGATCGTTGTATTGGTAAATAGCCAGAAAATAAGACTGTACATTGCGTATAAAATCAAAACATTTATACCTAAGAATATGACATCAATAGAAATTAATTTAAACCTTTTGCCCATATTATTAAATCAATTTTGTTTTAACCAAGTCATTTTAATAAATATCCTAAAATAATTCCAAACACAAAGCCAATGCATAACCAAACTCGTCCAGAACCTTTAACAGCTTTGTGCTCTATATAGTAAACGAGTTCAAGTTTTTCTTGATCAGTTAATTCTTCAAATTCTTCTTCAAAACCAACACTGTCAGGGTAAAGACCTATATATTTCGTGGGGACTATTCCTTTTTCAATTTTTTCTATGTTTGGCTGTTGCAACATTTTTATTAACGATTAAGTTTAAACTTAAATATTGATACGAAATATACAACGGCTACTACAAGATTATAGAGTTGCCACGTTTCTCGGGCCAGATAAAAAGGTTTAATGGGATTAAATAGGATGCCTATAATAGCGAAGATCCAAACCCAACTATTTTTCTTGTTTTCATATGCTAAGTAAGCAAGATAAAAGCTACATATAGCTGTTGCCCATCTAAGGAATTGGTAATAACTATAGGGATGCTGGCCAAGAGCTCCAAGCATGAGAAGGATAATTGCTATACATAACCAATTTTGTTTTAGGAATGTCATAAATATTATCTACCTACTCGAGATGATCCCCCAAGAATTATTATAATACCTATGACATATCCAACATGATAAAGGTAGGTGCTATTAAACTGGTTATATATGATCATGTCTGTCCATATGAATTTTAGAAAGAGTCTAAATGGAAAAGTTATTCCTTGCCAAAAGCCAGTAAAGAAGCCCACGTCTCCATATCCAGTACTTGCATAGGCCAAGGTTGGTAGGACAAAAAATATCGCCAATATCATTATCAACCAATCTTGTTTTAGGAAGGTCATGAATTTAGGTATTTTAATATCCATGATATCTATTTAATAATTAGGTCATAAGCTTGGTTTCTCGTTGCTCCATTATCCAACGAATCAAATGCTGTAAAAACAATTTCCATAGATCGATCATACTGATCAACCACATTAAGACGAGAATGACCTTCAAAATAAAGATCAATAGTTTCGCCCTTTTTTGAATCAATACCAATATCGGCATAAATCTTAAATTCCTTATCCCCATCTTTTTCTATAAAGATGCCTGGACTGAAGTTGAATACAAGATGCCCGTCTGATGTCCAAATCCCAGGCCACTCTTGTGTTCCATTCATTAATTTAAAATTAGTTAAATCTGATGTCTTTTCGGTTCCAGCATTATCCATGTCTATCCTAGTCACGGTTCCGCCTTCAACTGAGGTAGTAAACTTGAATTCGGAGATCAATGCACTCCTTTGACCCACAGTCGGATTATTTAACTGACCTAATCTGGAAATCGTTACGGTACCCTGGTGGGGAGTCGAAAAATTATTACCGCTTATAGGCAAGTCCGCGACTAAGGTGTCGTTGGATACTACTCTCGACAACTGAAAATAGCTAACATCTTCAACGATATCTGCCACAGTAACAACAATGGAAAGATCCTTTGTTCCATCTATACTAATATTCAAACCACTGAACGACGCTTCACCAGTTGAAGATGAAAAGACCCTACTCGATGTTAACCGCTTTGTTCCGTCATAAATATACACTTCACTGAAGTTATTATGCCTCCCCGTGCTTATCTTTTTAATAATAAGAGTGTTAATAGTGCTAGTACCAGTAAACCTAACTTTTAGTACTTCTCTATTCTCGCCATTCGCTGTTATTGTTGTAGCCACTGGATTATCGGGAGACAGCGTTACGAGTAATGATTGTAATGCGGTCGGTGTTGGTATCGGTGCATTCTTGCATCTCAAATCCCACCAAGGACAATCTTCTGGTGTCGGTGTGGTTGACGGCGTTGGCGTTGGACTAGTGTTTGGAGTATGTGAAACGACTGGATATAGAGTAGGCGTTGGTGTCGGACTAGCCTGTTTGAGAGATGAAGTTGGTTTTAATGTAGTGAGCGGAGTAATAGTTGGTGTCGGAGATGCAGATACTTCAATAGCAACCGATATGGGACTAGTAGGTGCTAGTTCAGAATTGTGAATACCAAAAATTGAGTTAAATATTGCAACCGGAACTATTATGATAATTTTTATAAAATTCCACACATTATTTAATCCAGTTTTGTTTTAGCCAATTCATTATTTCTTAGTATTTTTACCACTTGAACTTATATGGACTTGTGTAACCCTTTTTGCTGGTATAGGGATTATAATTACCCTTAGTTGAGTAGTTATCTAGCTTTGTCTTATTGGGACTGGTTTTGTAGTAAGGCATGACGTAGCGACTAATGCTCGGTTTGTAGTAACCCTTTACATTGATTGTTTTTGCTTCCACCACCACACTTGAAACCGCTACCGCTACAAACATCACTAAGATAGCTATCAAGATCTTTTTCATATTTTTTATTTAAATCAATTTTGTTTTAGGAAAGTCACTAAAAATTATCTTTGAAATGTTGGGCCGTAGAGAGGGAGGCTTCTTAGAACTCCTGAGACAGAAGATACACTTGTGTCGTCGCTCGTCCAATTTATTAGTCCGGCTGCGTTGTCAAGTAATGTTACTTGGAAGTAATCGGCGGCTCGGCCGGTAGTTCCAGCGTTGGCATAGTGCTGTGTCGGATTGTTCAATCTGATACTGAAGGTTCTTGTTTCGCCTCCAGCAATTTCTATTGTTTGTGATCCAAAATCTGTTATTAAAGGTGCATTAATCGATGGATTGAAGTCATCAATTAATTCACCCGTGTCCACTATGGTTCCGCTTTCGTCTAACGTCGAGAAGGTGGTTTTGGTTGTTGTGTTTATTTCTGAACTACCAGAGGATACTATCTCAAACTTAATTGAATTTGTTGGATCAAATCTCAAGTTGGCAGTGGCAAGACCCATAGATGTTATTGAGAATTTGAACACGGTCGGAGTACCAATCATGCTGTATGGCGAAGATAAGGCAACCTGTTCAATCTTTGGATATACTCGATAAACGATGTGCTTATTAGCCGTAACATTACTAATACCACTTCCACTGATAACTGTGCCTGTGTTTTCACCAACCGACCTAAACCCGTTTGAAATCGAACCGTTATATCTGTTTACTAAATCTAGTGAAAATTGCACATTCTGGACAGCACCCTCATCCTTGGTCTTCAAGTTGGCATTTACAGCAATGTCTAAACTTCCATTCTGTGGCACATAAGGTCTATTTGAATCGATGCTTGCCCAACCGAAATTTGCAGAAGCTGAATTGCCAAACGAATTGGTTGTTGTAATGGTGCTACCGGCTTTGTTTTTGTAAGTCAATATGACATCTTTGACATTTGTGGCGGCATTAGCAACTTCATCTGGATCAGATGCAGCAATGGTAATCTTCTCAATATATTTACCCTCGCCAGTAGAAGTTAATCTAAATTTGGAGAATGGGGTATTAGATTGTCCCCAATATTTAGCATCTTTTGCTGGATTGTCTGCACTTTGAGAAACAGATATCGTGCCTGGAATTGGTGTGGGAGTAAGTGTCGGTGTCGGAGCAGGGGTTGGTGTTGGAGTAGCTGACGGAATCGGAGCAGGCGTGGGAGTTGAGCTTACACCAGCTTTAAGACCAGGTATTAATGGATTTGCGTGATTAATTGAAATTGCAAAGCCAAAACCCTGCTGACAAAAATCCTTAGTTCCTAAACACCAATTATTTATACCGACCAATTCGCCTTTGCTGTTGACCATGGGACCACCACTATTACCCGCCTGAATATTAGCATCAGTTTGCAAGAACTCTCCTGAAGTACCTACAATCTTTCCAGAAAGAAGTTTGACTGAAGAAGCCCCTACATCAAAAATGAGTGGGAAACCTAATGCATAAACTGGCGATCCAACTGGAAGAGATGAATTGCTTGAATTTCCAACTTCAATTGGTCTAAGTCCCGAGGCAGAGATTTTAACAACCGCCAGATCATTAACAGAATCTTTTCCTAAAACCGTTCCAATATAATGTTTATATGGCTTAACAAAATAGCCATCATCATTTAAATACACGTCCACCGAGGTATAATTTTTTATTACATGCTCATTAGTTAAAATATAGCCATCACTTGAAAGAACTATACCCGTTCCGGCTCCAGTAAAATTGCCAGTAAAAATTAAGGCGGTAGAAGGTGCTACTTTACTAAAAATTTCTGTATCCGAGAGCTCAGTATTAGTTGCTGGCGGTGCTCCTTGAACTGTTAATGCATCTTTTAGGATTGCTATCTGACCATCCGGGTTTGTAATTGAAAGATTGTAGGTTAGTGAGGGTAGCCCAGACGGAACTAATACACTTATCAAGAAATCGCTTGTAATGGCGTATCCAATTTGTATATTACCTGCACCAAAGTCAACTTTAGCATTTTTGTTAAAACCAGAACCCTTTATAACAACGGTATAAGGTGTACCTGCCAAGATTCTGTCTGGGGCCACAAGGTCTATGTGAAGAGTGGCTGAAGTTAGTGTAGGAGTTTGAGTGCTTGATCCACTTCGAGCATATTTCGGTATGTCACGCACAGATGAATATTGTGAACCCGTGCCATAAAGTTTGGTTTCTTTAGTATTTATACAAAAAACTTTTTGGAAAAAATTAGCATCGTCTGCTACGGCTTGAGCTCCAGTAGTATTAATCCACCTTAGATTAGCAACATCTTCATTTATAACATCTAGGCCATAGACTTTTTCTCCGGTCGTTCTAGTTGCTTCACAATTTCTAAAAAGTCCTGATGTAATAAAAGCATCTCTGATTGCAGGAGAGACTTTTTTTATTTTGTCCCAACCAAGATGACCGTAGAGATTAAAAATCTGAGGATTAACAAACAATCGTTTGTATCCAAAGTCATTAACTATATAAACATCTGGGTCTCCTGTGGCACTAATAACATCGCCTTCTTTTAAACCAAAGTCAGAAGGCTTAGCGGCATTTATTGATTTGTTTGTAACAAAAATATTACCTACAAACAGGGCTAGAACAACAAGTACCAACGAGAGTTTTTTCATGCTTAAATAATACGCCCTTTTGTTAACCGCTGTCCATACCTTTATAGGCTTGTACAAACTACTCGAAATTGCTAGTTTTGGGACAGAATAAGCATAAAAATGAGTATGAAAATTAAGAATAAGTACTTGCCTAGTCTTAGCGACAACCTCAATCGGTATCTTTATTTATTGGACACATCTTTTCTCTATCATGAGTTACTCCGCTCAAGCATGATAATGAGTATCAAAAAAGGATATGTTCGACTCCAATCAAGATTGCATAAATTGATTTACCTCACTGGTGAAAAAATCTCCTTACCCTTCGATAGCGCGGCAGAATTTGAAGATGTGCTTATTGCCAACAAGGGCAACAAAAAATATTGGTGGGGGTCAAAGAAACGTAACGATTTAATCCACGAAATAGAAAAAAACGAAGAAAAAATCTACAAATTAAACATTGACCCTAATCTGGTAATTGATGAATATTCAACGGACTTTCTACATGAGCATCTCTACCAGATATTTAACCTAGTCACTATATCTGGGATAGGAATTGCTTCTGGAGAACATAGGGTCGTCAAAAAAAATAGACTCTTAGATACTGATGACGAACATATTTTATACAAGGGCAATATAATGGAGCTCGGTAAAGACACTACGTATTATCTTGTTATTAAGTTTTTACTACAAAATGCTGATTCCTCTGGATTTTGTGACTACAAATCCATCAACAACTACCTGGAGTTAAACGGCCAGGATAAAATGACGGATAGAAATAAAGCTGCCAAAAGGATAACAAATGCAAAAGATAATTTCTTTCACATTGGAAAGATACGAAACATAAACACCAAGGGGGAGCGACTAATCGCCATGTATAGAGGGAAGGGTTTAATTTTAAACAATCTTTAGAATTTCTTGTTTTGTCTTGTGGACAACCTTAAGCGGCTACCTATTTCTTGTTGATTTTATCAACTCATTTGTGAAGTGTAAGATATAGCAAGAAATTAAAAGCAGTAAGTTAATACACTACCATTTAAGCATGGTTGTTTTTGATTTAAAAAATATGAATGAAGATAAATATTTCAGGACCAGTTCGTTTTACTTAGCCACCTTCTTGTTTGCCAAAGGACTGGAGCTAGTAAGTGTAGACAAAATTACCGATTCAAAAAGGGCACATTTTGTGCTGACAGACTCTCCACTACGAGAATTATGGGTGGAGCGTTTTAATTTTGGAAGAGAGGATGATCCGGAAGTTTTAGTTGACGCACGGAAGCTAGTACAAGCAATAAAAACCTTGAAGGAAAAATTATATCAAGACTAATTCTAATGCTCTCAAAAGAAGCCATCAAACAATTTAAGGAATTATATCTAAAGCATTATCAGGTCGAGCTTTCAGATGCCGAGGCAACTTTTAGGGCCAACAATTTGTTTTCGCTCTTTGAGGCGGTTTATGGAGAAATGATAACCAATAATAAAAATGAAATATATGAGAGACATGAAAAAGGCGAGGGAAGCGAGGACGCCCGAATTAGTATTTGACGGACCTCATTATACGATTACAAAGATTCCGCTTAACTACCGGATATTTATCAAATACGAGTTAAAAAAGAAAATTCCAAACAACGGCATAGATCGGGACTGTTACTCGGATTTAGACAATGGCATTGAGAAGGCCCATGAAGTAGCCCGAGAGTACATAGAGGACCACTTCATAATAACCAGTTAGGTCGCTCCATATAGCCCAAGGTTGAAAGATTATAGATTAAATAGAGAACCATACATTATGAAAATAAATATAACAGAGATGACAGTAAAGATTAGGCTCATACCGGAACAGGACAGGAAACACGAAAACATGCTGGCAACGGCATCCATTACGCTTAAGGAAGAAGTGGGTGGATACTTTACCATATCTGGGTTCACTGTTTGGAAAAGCAAAGACTACAAAGGCATGAATATTACCGAGCCACAAAAGCCGGGGTTTAAGTATGTCCTGTTTGAATCAAACTTGGGTCGGATGATTAAAGCAGAGATAGTAAAGTGTTATGAAAAAGAGATGATACCCGTGATTGAATAGATGCTCTACTATAAGTAATTACTATAGTAAAGAAAGTTGTGCCTGTTACTTAAGTAAATACTATAAGTAATTACTATAGTCTAAATATCCTCTAATAAATGAGTAATACTAATAGTAAGAAGAATAGATGTACACCATAAAAAGGAATGGATACTCTGTTTAAACAGTTAAATAACAACAAAAACAGAAAGCCGATTAAAACGGTGATAAACGGTTATCATGCCCTGATAAACAGGCGGATATCAGGTAATAACAGGACATCGCTGATAAACAGCGAGATAACAGCTAGCCATACTAATGATCAGTATAAAAACAGTATAACGTGGTATAATGAGAACGTTCCCCAATTTGTCGTATTCTCCGATTTTTGTTATCTCGTACCCTGAAGGGGGTAGTCTGCCAACGAGGTAATCTTCGGAGAACTGAATTGGGGAACCAGACTGCCCCCTTTTGGTTGTAATAGCAATATAAAAGCAATGAAAAGCAACGACAAAACAATTAAATATTTCATGTATTGCCGGAAGTCATCAGAGGATAACAAGGAACGGCAAATGCAAAGCATTGAATCTCAAGAGAAGGAGCTAAAAAGAGTAGCTCAAGAAGACGGTTTGGAAATTGTAGATATATTCAGAGAGGAAAAGTCAGCTCATACCAGAGGCCGAGCTAAGTTTGGCGATATGCTAGACAGATTAGAAAAAGGCGAAGCCAATGCTATATTTGCTTGGCATGGTA
>CAYILI010000046.1:0-9142 GCA_964364105.1 uncultured Gammaproteobacteria bacterium
CTGTAATAGTTACCGATCCAACTCCCCAAAGTCCCGCAGGTCAAGTTGCCGATCGTCAATTGGTCGGTGGTTATAAGGATGAAAAAGTGACTAGAGAGCTTGCTAAGTTAGTTGATGTTATTACTGTTGACGCAGAATTCGTGAACGATGAGGTTCTTTTGGAAATTGAAAAATCTGGAAAACCTGTTCATCCATCCCCAAAAACCATAACTATAATAAAGGATAAATTAAAACAAAAAGAATTTTTAAGGAAAAACAAAATTGCTACCGCAGAATTTTTACCTGTTGAAAATAAAGAAGATATTAAAAAAGCAATTAAAAAGTTTGGTTTGCCGGTTTTATTAAAAGCCTGTGAAGATGCATATGATGGAAAAGGAAATTTTGTTCTGCAAAGCAGAATGGATATTGAAAAAGGACTGGAAAAGTTAAAAGATAGAAAACTTTATGTTGAAAAATTTGTTCCATTTGTAAAAGAACTTGCGATAATGGTTGCAAGAACTCCAGAAGGCGAGATTAAATCTTATCCAGTTGCTGAAACAATTCACGTGAATAGCGTTTGTGATACCGTAGTTGCTCCTGCAAAAGTTTCAAAAAAAGCTAGTAAAAATGCTACAAATCTTGCCAAAAAAACCATGAAACAATTAAAAGGCGCTGGGGTTTTTGGAATAGAAATGTTTTTACTTAAGGGTGATAAAGTTTTAATAAATGAAATTGCACCACGTGTTCATAACTCCGGACACTACACAATTGAGGCAAATGTTACATCTCAATTTGAACAACACATTCGCGCAATTACAGGATTACCGCTTGGTTCGACTGATTTAGTGGTAAAATCAGCAGTAATGAAAAATATTTTAGGTGAATATGAAGGTTCAGGATTTCCTAAAGGATTAGAAAAAGCTTTGAAAATTTCTGGAGTTTCATATCATTTATATAATAAGAAAGATTCGAGAGTTGGAAGAAAGATGGGGCATATTACGGTGGTAGGAGATAGTGAGAAATTAAATTTACAAAAAGTAAATAAAGCAAGAAAAGCATTAATAATATGAAAAAAGAAGTGGCAATTGTAATGGGGTCAGATTCTGATTTGGGAGTTATGAAAGAAGCGGCAGAAATATTAGAGAGCTTTGGAATTAACTATCATCTTTCAATTGTTTCTGCGCATAGGACCCCTGAAAGATTATTTGAATTTTCAAAATCTGCGGAAAGAAAAGGATTTAAAGTAGTTATTGCAGGGGCTGGTGGATCGGCGCATTTACCTGGAATGATTGCCTCGTTAACTCCACTTCCTGTAATTGGAGTTCCAATAAAGGGAAAATCTTTTGAAGGCCTAGATTCACTTCTGTCTATCGTTCAAATGCCTCCGGGAATTCCAGTCGCAACAGTTGCTGTAAACGGCGCAAAAAATGCAGGGCTTTTAGCGGCAAGTATAATTGGATCAAATGACCCAAAAATTCTTAACAAAATTTCTAAATACAAAAAATCTCTCGAAAGGCAAGTTCTAGAAAAAGCAAAAAAACTTGAAAAAATTAAATATAAAAAATACTTAATAGATTCTAAATAAATGATAAATGGTATAGTGCTACATAGCACTATACCATTAGTAGAGAAGGTTGGAGGTTGATGGGAAAAAATAAGATTTCCGAACAAGTAGATGTTGTGGATAAAAATTTGAAGGTTCTTTATAAAACCTCCAAAGAAAACGCGCATGAAAAAGGACTGCTTCATAAAACTGTAATTGCAGAAGTAGTAGATTCAAAGGGAAGATATTTATTGGTAAAGCAAGCTTCTGACAGACAAGACGCGGGACAGTTTGTGTCTCCTGTTGGTGGTCATGTGCGGTCTAGTGAAACTGATGAAGGAGCATTAAAAAGGGAAGCGTTAGAAGAGCTTGGAATTTCAAATTTCAAATATAAATATGTTGGTAAAACCATTTTTCATAGACAAGTTCTGGGACGAGACGAAAATCATTACTTTATAATTTATAAAATAAAATGGAGCAAGAAAATAAAATTAAATCATGAATCAGTAGATTTCAAATGGTTTACGGTTAAGGAGTTAAGGTTTGCTTTAGAAAATAACAGAGAAATATTTGGAGCAGCATATTTAGCATGTCCTAAGGAAATGTATTTAGGAGAAGTTAAAAAATCTAAAAGTTTGAAAAAAGATAATTTAATAAAGACAGTTGATTTAGAAGGATATGGCAAAAAATATCAAGGTAAAGTTAGAGATTGTTATATAGTTGGGGACAAAAGAATTCTTATAACGACTGACAGGATTTCAGCATTTGATGTGATACTTGGATTTATTCCAGGTAAGGGCGCAGTATTGAATCAATTGGCTGCATTTTGGTTCCAGAAAACTTCAGACATTATTCAAAATCATTTAATTTCTATACCGCATCCGAATGTATCGATTGTTAAAAATGTAAAACTAATTCCAATTGAAATGGTAGTTAGGGGTTATATTAGCGGAGTTACAAATACTTCAATTTGGGGAAGTTATCAAAAAGGGGAAAGAGTCATTTACGGAATTAAATTTCCAGAAGGCCTACGTAAAAATCAAAAATTAAAAAATCCTATTATCACACCAACAACAAAAGCTGAAAGCGGGCATGATCAAAGATTAACTGAAAAAGAAATTCTTCAAAGAAAAATAGTAACTCCAAGAATATGGCGTCAAATGAAAAAAGCTGCATTAGAACTGTTTGAAAGGGGTACTAAGATTTGCGAAAAAGGCGGAATAATCTTAGTCGATACAAAATATGAATTCGGTTTGGATAGGAAGGGGGGATTAATTTTAATTGATGAAATTCATACTCCGGATTCGTCACGTTTTTGGATTAAAAAAACATATAAAAAGAGATTCTCCTCTGGAGAAGAGCCAGAAAATTTTGATAAAGAATTCTTAAGACTCTGGTATGCTAAAAGAGGTTATACAGGGGATGGAAAACCTCCGAAAATGCCGTCAGTACTTGCAAATCAACTAAGTACCCGTTATATTCAAATATATAAAAAGATCACCGGAAAAAGACCTGAGAAAGAAGTAGTTTCATTAAGAAAATTGCAGATTCAAATTTAGCTGATGACTTTAAAAGATCCTGACAAGATAAGAGAAAAATGCGCCGTCTTTGGCGTATACGGTAGAAAGGGACTTCAAGCTGCCAGATTAACCTACTTCGGATTATATACACTTCAGCATAGGGGTCAGGAGAGTTCAGGTATTTCTGCTACAAACGGTAGGCAGATCCGTACCCATAAGGCATTAGGATTAGTTCCTCAGGTTTACAGCGAAGAAAATTTAAAAGAATTAAAAGGTCATATGGCGATAGGGCATAATAGATACTCTACATCTGGAGGAGTTCATGATTCTCATGCTCAGCCTGTTACTTCCAGACGGGCAATGCATGATATTTTAGTTCTTGCCCATAATGGAAATTTGCCAATCTCGGACAATCTCTCATCTTTTCTAAAAGAGAAAGGTTTTTATACGGACGGGTTAAACGATTCGGAGCTCATGCATCAAGTAATAAGATATTTTTTAGTAAAAACAGGATCCTTAGAGGAAGCAATTAAGCAAGCATATCCAATGTTTAAGGGCGCTTTCTGTTTGCTTATTATGACAAAAGACAAGATTGCCGCAGTAAGAGACTCATATGGAATTCGTCCTTTGTCTTTAGGAAAACTTGGAGGAGGATATGTATTTTCTTCAGAAACCTGTGCGATTGATACAGTTGACGGAAAATACATTAGAGATATAAAACCAGGAGAAATGGTAGTTGTAGATTCCTCTGGACTAAAATCTTATCAGCTCGCTAAACCCACACCCAAATTAGACATTTTTGAATTTGTATATTTTGCGAGACCTGATAGTAATCTTCTTGGGAAAAGTGTATATGCGGTCAGAAGGAATATGGGAGTGCAACTTGCGAAGGAAAATCCCATAAAAGCAGATGTAGTTATTCCGATTCCCGATTCTTCAATTCCTGCTGCGATTGGATATGCTGCCACTTTAAAAATACCATTAGAATTTGGTATTACAAAAAACAGATACATTGGGCGAACTTTTATTATGCCAGATCAGCATTTAAGAGAAAGAGGAGTGGAAATGAAGCATAATCCCATAAAGGAAATTATTAAAGGGAAAAATGTAGTAGTTATTGATGATTCAATAGTCAGAGGAACGACTGCAAAAAAACTCGTTCAAATGCTTAAGAAAAATGGAGCAAAGAAAGTTCATATCATAAGTTCATCTCCTCCAGTTAAATTTCCTGATTTTTATGGAATAGATACGCCAACGCAAAAAAATTTAATTGGGGCGAATATGAGTATTCCAAATATTAAAAAATTTATAAAGGCAGACTCGCTTTATTTTCTGTCATATAAAGGATTAATTGAAGCAATTGGTGTTCCTGAAGAAGAATTGTGTACTGCTTGTTTTACCGGAGAGTACCCGATTGATATTGGTAAGAAAAGAAAGCTTATCAACTATACTTATTGATGAAATCTCTCGCAGTTTTAATTTCTAACGCAGGAACAGGTTCTAATCTTCAAGCAATAATTGACGCAATTAATAATAAAAAAATCTCAGCAAAAATTAGCGTAGTTATTAGTTCTGACGAAGATGCATATGGGTTGATTAAGGCAAGGGAAAATAAAATTTTTACAGAAATAACTACTAGAAAAAATTTACTTAAAACACTTAATAAATATGAAATTAACTATATATGTTTGGCTGGATGGAAATTGATAATTGATGGTGAGGTTATTAGTCGTTATAAAAATAAAGTTCTAAATCTTCATCCGGGCTTGATCCCCGATAAAATAGATGGAGAAGTAAAGAATCCGGATGGAACAATTGCAATTTGGAATCGTGGAAAACTAACAGGTGTTGCAATTGATAATTTTTTAAATAATAATGCAACTTACGCTGGATCATCAATCCATTTTTTATCCAGCGAATTTGATTTTGGAAAAGTATTAGCTAGAACGTTTGAAAAAATTAAAAAAAATGATGATGTTGAAAGTTTGTATAAGAGATTAAAGGATAAAGAAAATAAAATGTACGTTAACGTTTTAAAAAAACTTTGTAAATTATGAATATTTTAATTTTAGGTTCAGGAGGCCGAGAGCATGCAATTGCAGATGCATATGCAAAAAATAGAAAAGTTAAAAAAATTTTTGTCGCGCCTGGAAATCCATTTATAGATTTTTCAAATAAAAAAGTAACATCGTTTTCTGATGTCCAATCAATAGATTTTGAAAAAATTAAAGATGCTGTTAATAAATTTAAAATAGGTTTAGTTGATGTAGCGCAGGATGATCCAATCGCATTAGGATTTGTTGATAAATTAACAGCTCTAGGAATTAAGGCCTTCGGACCAACAAAAAATGCATCTGAAATAGAGTGGAGTAAAGAGTGGTCCAGAAATTTTATGCTTAAATATCATCTTCCAATTCCGCATTTCAAAAGTTTTGATTCTCAAAGTAAAGGAATTTTTTATGTTAAATCCCTTAGAGAGCAGCCGTTATATGTCAAAGCTTCAGGGCTTGCTTTAGGAAAAGGAGCGATTAGAGCTGAGAATAAAAAAGAGGCGATTTTAGCAATTAAAGAAATGAGAAGTTTTGGAAAAGCCGGGGAGACATTTGTAGTTGAAGAAGCGATGATTGGTGAAGAATTTTCTTTGTTTGCTGTTTGTGATGGAGAAAATTACAAAATTCTTGGATCTGCGCAGGATCATAAAACTGCATTCGATGGGGATATCGGTCCTAACACTGGAGGAATGGGTTGTGTTTCAAATCCAAAAATAGTTACACCAAGGGTTGAGAAAGAAATCGAAAGCAAAATCCTTGTTCCATTCATGAAGGGAATGAAAAAAGAGGGAAGACCATACTCTGGAATTTTGTATCTAGGTGGAATGATTACCCGTTCGGCAAGCTTAGGGCAAGCTGGGATTAAAATTGTAGAGTTTAACTCTAGATGGGGAGATCCAGAAGCGCAGGTTTTAATTCCAGGAATTACATCCGACTACTTAAGTATTGTTGAAGCAGTTTTATATAAGAAACTTAATAAAATAAAATTAAAAACTGATAATTTGATTCGCGTTAGTGTTGCTGGATGCAGCAGAGGTTATCCAATAGATTACTCAAAGGTTAAAGGCGCAAGAATAAAAGGACTTGAGAAAGTGAACAAGCTACCGAATATCAATATTTATGGTGCGGGAATTTCCAAAAAAGAAAATAAATTTGCGGCAACAGGGGGAAGAGTATTTCATTTGACTGGTGTTGGTTTAACTTTATCCCAAGCGCGAATGAGAGCATACGGAGCAATTTCATTAATAACAATTGAAAATAATAGTCTGCATTTTAGGAGTGATATCGGATGGAGGGACATGGAAAGAGAAAGTTTATGATTTATACAGTTAGAGTTGCATCGAAAAATGAATGGGAGGATTTAAAAGGAATTGGGGTATTAAATAAAATAAAAAAAACCCCAATAACAAAAGTGAGATCTGTCAGGGTTTACAGACTTGAGGGAATTGATAAAAAAACTGCAAAATTTTTAGCTGAAAAGTTATTATCCGAATCCATAAATCAAAAATACACAATTGACCAGCAGATTTTTAATGCTCGTTCAAAAATAGAAGTCGCTTACAAGCCCGGAGTTATGAATCCAGAAGTTGCGTCTATTTTAAAATCCGCAAAAGACTTAAATGTAAAATTAATTGCCGCAGATTCTTCATGGGAGTATCATTTTTTTGGGGCATTAAGTTTAGAAAATATTAACGAATTAAGACTCTATAATCCTCTCATAGAATACTTAGTAGATAAACCTCCAAAAACATTGCAAATTTCTGGAACCGTAGGATCCACAAATATTGTCTCAATCAGAAATTGTTCTGATGAAGATTTATTGGAGCTTTCGAAAGATAAATTATTCTTAAATTTAACGGAAATGAAAGTAATTCAAGACTATTTTAGAAAAATAAAAAGAGATCCTACTGACATAGAGCTTGAAACTTTAGCTCAAACTTGGAGCGAACATTGTGCACATAAAACTTTTAAAGCAAAGATTATTATTGAGGACAAAAACCTGCCTGCCGGCAGGCAGGAGAAAAAGCCATTAATTGAGAGAATAAAGAAAGAGGCTTTAAAGCATGACAAGAATATAGTTTCTGCATTTGGTGATAATTCAGGAGTTATGAAATTTTATGATGGATATTCAATTTGCGGAAAAGTAGAAACACATAATAGTCCTTCTGCGATTGAGCCATACGGAGGTGCGATGACAGGAAGTGGCGGAGTATTTCGAGATGTTTTAGGAACGGGACAAGGTGCAAAAGCAATTGCTTCTACTGATATTTTTTGTTTTGCTGATCCAAATCTTCCCAAGAAAGATCTACCTCCAGGGTGTCTTAGCCCAGATTATTTACTGAAAAGAGTGGTAGAGGGAGTTAGGGATTATGGAAACAGAATGGGAATCCCCACTAATAATGGATCAATTCATTTTCATAATGATTTTCGAGCAAAACCTACAGTAATAGTTGGAGCATATGGGATTATTCCTACAAATAAAGCGAAAAAAGGCGTGCCGATTAAGGGAGATTTGATAGTCGCAGTTGGAGGAAGAACGGGGAGGGATGGAATTCATGGTGCGACTTTTTCTTCCGCTGAAATGACCGACAGAACAATTTCCGTAAATTCTTCAGCGGTCCAAATAGGAAATGCGATAGAGGAAAAAAGAATGTTTGACGCGATAATTGAGGCTCGAGATTATGGTTTGATCAGGGCAATAACTGATTGCGGAGCTGGAGGATTTTCTTCGGCAGTCGGAGAGATAGGATCTAAGACTGGAGTAAAAGTAGATCTAGCAAGTGCACCGCTTAAATATCATGGACTTTCTCCTTGGGAAATTTGGGTTTCAGAGTCGCAAGAGAGAATGGTAATTGCTATCTCGAAAAAAGATATTAAAAAATTTCTAGAAATTTGCAAAAAATATAATGTAGAGGCAGCAATTTTAGGAAGTTTTACTGATACTAAAAAACTTGAAGTTTTTTATGGTAAAAAACAGATCGCAAACTTATCAATGGAATTTTTACATAATGGTTTACCTCAAAGATTGATGATTGGTAAAAGCAAGGGGGACGGGAAGATCCTGAAGCAAGTTCAGGATGACATTCGAGAACCGAGAAAAGAATCTGAGTGGATTGAAGTATATAAAAAAGTTTTGTCACACGGAAATATAAACTCCAAAGAGCCAATTGTTAGAATGTATGACCATTCAGTTCAGGGGACAAATGACCTGCAGCCGTATGCAGGTGAAAAACTGGACGGACCAAATGACGCAGTGGTACTTAGGCCAATTTTAAATAAAAAGTATGGAATGGTTTTGTCTCACGGAATTAACCCAATTTTAAATAGAATTAATCCATACGATGGAAGTATTTGGGCTGGAGTAGAGGCGCTATCAAATTACGTCTCAGTCGGTGGAGATATTGAAAATGCATCTTTAATAAATAATTATATTTGGCCATTTCCAGATGAAGAGTCTTTATATAGTCTTGATCAATCTGTGGACGCAGTAGTAGACATTATGAAGATTTTAAAAACTCCAGTCATTTCAGGAAAAGATAGTTTGTCATCAACTTACAGAAAGGGAGACACAGTTATAAAAATTCCACCAGTTTTATGTATTTCTGTTTTTGGAAGAATACCCGACGCGACAAAAACTGTTTCCTCTGATTTTAAGAAAACGAATTCTGCGGTCGTTCTTGTTGGAAATTTAGATACAAATTCCATGGGTGGATCTGTATATTTTGATTTAAATAATTTACTTGGAGAAAAAGTTCCAAAAATAGACTTAAGAGAATTTTCTAAAATTGCAAAATCAATAAACAAAGGAATTGTTAACGGGGATATATTTTCATGTCATGATATTTCAGAGGGAGGTTTGCTTGCTGCTCTTTTTGAAATGTGTATAGGGGGAGACATGGGAGTGAGTTTGCGTCTTCCTAAAAATAAAAGAGAAGACTACTTTCTTTTTAACGAAACAGCAGGAGCGTTTTTAGTCGAAGTCGAGAGCGAACAAATTGCGAGAAAATTATTTAAAAACGTTCCATTTAAAATAATCGGGAGAACACAAA
>CAYILI010000047.1:0-8756 GCA_964364105.1 uncultured Gammaproteobacteria bacterium
TAAAAGAAATAAATGTTCTAAAACTTCCGCCATTTAATTCTCTTGTTTCTACATCAAAAACTTCAAGTCCATGTTTTTCAAGAAGATTGGAAAGAGACAAAAGTGAATAATATTCTAAATGTTCATGTACTATATTATCAAATGCATTTAGCTTAAGCATTTCAACCAGATAATTTTGTTGTATTACGAAAATTGAATTTTCTTTCATTATTTTTTTAACGTCACCTACGAATTCATTTGGATCCTCCATGTCATAGAAGCAGGAAATTGCAGTAACAATATCAGCTTTTATATTTTTTGTTTTCTTTGAAAAAGATTCAAATGTAAAAAAATCATTTATAACTAAATTGGAATTTTTTCGGCTTTCTTTTGCAAATTTTTTAATTGGTTCGACAGCAATCCTGTTTACCTTTTTAGGATAAAAACTCAAAAGAGTTCCATCATTTGCCCCAATATCGACCGCAGTAATTTTATTTATCGGCTTGTTTATTTCTTTAAGAGATGCATTGGTAATCTCTTTTAATTCATCTTTCATTGTTTGATTAATTCCAGATCTATAGCCGTATCTTTCAGTATAGAGAGAAGAGGAGGGAGCGGTGTGTTTTAGCTGAAGGAGGAAACAGTTTTTGCATAAAACTAAAGTTAATGGGTACGTTTTTGGTTTTTTATTAGTTTTTAAAAAATCAGAAAGATATAGGTTTCCAAGGGAAATTATTTCCTCCAGGTTTTTAGATTTACATAGTCTACAGTTTTTAATCGAAATTGCCTTTTTATTTCCTACATTTTTTTTCTCATTTTTTTGCATGCAGATATGATATCCAAACATTAATTAAATGACAAGATTGAAAACACAACGTAATTACAACTTTGAAGATTGTGGAAATAGATTCGCTTTTATATAATGCTTTGTAAATTATGGATAAGTCGGTTGAAAGAATTATAAAAAATAAAACGATTTTAATTACAGGTGGCACCGGATCTTTTGGTCATAGTGTTGTAGAGAAGCTATTAAAGTTAAAAGTAAAAAAAATAATAATTTTTAGTAGGGATGAGAAAAAGCAATTTGATATGAGAAATAAATTTGATAGTGAAAAGCTCAAATTTATTATAGGGGACGTAAGAGATAGGGAGACAATAGATTCTGCATTAAAAAATGTAGACTTTGTGTTTCATGCGGCTGCATTAAAGCAGGTCCCAACTTGTGAATTTTTTCCGATGGAAGCTGTTAAGACAAATATAAATGGCACACAAAATGTAATTTCTTCTTCAATTAAAAACAATGTAAAAAGAGTAGTTGTTTTAAGTACCGACAAAGCAGTTTATCCGATTAATGTAATAGGGCTTTCAAAAGCAATGATGGAGAAAATTATGATTGCGGAGTCAAAAAATATTGGAGAAAAATCAAAAACTATTCTTTGTGGTGTCAGGTACGGAAATGTTTTGTATACAAGAGGTTCAGTCCTGCCTTATTTTGTGTCTTTAATGAATCAAAGAAAAAAAATTTCTGTAACTGATTACAAAATGACAAGATTTCTTCTTCCTCTTCCTGATGCGGTTTCTTTAGTCTTGCATGCGCTTGTGAGCGGAGAGCAGGGCTATATGTATGTTAAAAAATCGCCTGCATGTACGCTTAAAACACTGGCTGAGGCATTAGCTGAGATATTTGATTATAAAAAAGGAATTTTTGAAACAGGTATTCGGGCAGGAGAAAAAATGCATGAGACGCTGGTAACTCGTGAGGAGCTGATTAGAGCAAAAGATTCAAAAGACTATTTTAAAATTCCGCCTGAGAGTCAAGGACTTGACTATAATAAGTACTTATATATGGGTAAGGCAGTTGATCCTGAAAAAATTGAATCTTACACTTCTGAAAACACGACAGTTCTTCAAAAGAATGAAGTGGTAAAAATGCTTTTAAAAATTCCAGAAATTAAAGAAGAATTAATTAACTTCAAGCAAAAACAGATTTTAAGACATATTTAAAGTAGTCATAAAAGATTTTTGGTGTATAACGGAAATGAGACTTAGAATTTTTTCTAACATGTATAGTGTTTGGGATTTCTGAAAACTTAGCTTTTTTCTTCTTTAAAATATAAAGTTCTTCGAGAATTATTGAAAAGTTTTTTTCCTTAAACTCCACATTTTCCAAAAATTTTAATCTCACCATTTTAAACCCATTTGTACAGTCTTTAATTCCAACATTAAACAATTTGGAGGCAATAAAGTTTCCGGTAACTGAAATAACTTGTCTAAAATAAGGTACATTTTCAACACCGCCTCCCCTTATGTATCTTGACGCTTTTACGCAGTCCACTTGTGGATTCATTGCTTCTATAAATTCATGAATGTGAATTGGTGGGTTTGTGAGATCTGAGTCCATAGTAAGATAAAACTCAAAATGTCTTCTTATTGCTTCTTTTATACCCGTTTGAAGTGCGCTCCCAAATCCTAAATTTTTTTCGTGTGTAAGAATAACTAATTCTTTTTTATATTTTCTGGATTTTATTTTTAAAATATTTGATGTTTTGTCCCAGCTTCCATCGTCAACCACGATAAAAAGAACCTCATTTTTTATTTTTTTAATTACTTTAATTACTTCCTCAACGCATTTAGATGCCACTTTTTCCTCATTAAGCATGGGGATTATTATTGCTAATGAATTTTTTTTATACTTTAATGCCATCTTCTATGAAAGACCTTTCAATTGGCAGGTGATTGTTTTTTGGGAGGTGTCCTCGAATATTATCATTTCTAAGTCTTTGAATAATATCCTTGGCGATTCTTATTGACGCTTTTCCGTCTCCTAAGTTTTGTTTCCAGGGGTTTTTGCTGATTACCTCGAGTTTTTTATAGATAATTTTAGGGGGGTACTTATTCGGTTCATCTGGATCAAATTTTACGCTTGCTTTTACATCATAAACCTGTGGTCGTTCTGTGGATTTTCGCATATTTATACAAGGAATTCCTAGGACGCATGCTTCTTCGTTTAGCGTTCCTGAATCTGTTAAAACACCTTTTGAATGGGTTAAGAGAATGAGAATTTCACTGTAGCCGACTGGATCTGTGATTATTAGATTTTTAGGAAGTTTTATTTTCTTTTCTTTGATAATCTTCTGAGTTCTATAACTTGCTACAAAATATACATCATATGGCGCATAAGAAACCAAATTAAGTATTGAATTAAACGATTTTTCAATTTGTACGTTTTCTCTTCTGTGACAGGTCATTAAAAGGTATTCTCTGTCTTTTATTCCACGATTATTAAAGAATTTAGTAGTAGCCATTTTTTCAAGTTTTTCTTTTTGATTAAAATAAAATTCGTTAAGAATATCAACGATTGGATTTTTTGTAACAACAATGTTTTTAGGATTTAACCCCTCTGCGATTCCTCTTTTCTTGTATTCCTCCTCGTATGTGTAAATGACATCTGATAGATGATCAGCGAGTGTTCTGTATTTTTCTTCGGGCATTCTCCAGTCATATGAATGCCAACAGCCCTCTATGTGGACTATAGGGATGTTAAGCTGCATGGCAGCAATTACGCCAGCTGTTGTATTTGTGTCTCCTAGGAATATTATAGCGTCAGGTTTCATTTTTTCCAAAACCGGGTAAAGTCCGGAAATTAATTTGGAAACTATCTCGGCGTCTGTTTCGCCTCTTGCATCAAGCTCTACATCTGCCTTAGGCACATTAAACTCTTCAAAAAAAATCCCTTTTAGATTATGTGAATAGTTTTGGCCAGACCAAATTAATTTAACATCTATATCCTTAGCTTTTCTTAGCTCTCTCATTATGAGAACCGCTCTAATTAAATCTGGTCTAATTCCTAAAACAAATGCAATTTTTTTCTTTTTAGCCATTTAATTTAAAAGTTTATCAAGTTCAGTATTTAGATTTCTTCCGAATTTATTTAACTTACTTTTAGAAATAATGGAACTTGATAAGTATCTTGTAATTATAACTGAGGAGTTAGTTTTATTTACGCGAATTTTTAGTTTCCTAGTTTTAGCAATTTCTTTAATTAGTGCAAATTTACTAATCGGCCCGAGTGGAGCAAAGTGTATAATTTTTGATTTTTTCATTTTTAAAGATTCTTGATCATAAATTAGTGATTCGGTAAATTTTGCAAATTGGAGCGTGGTGCAGCCTGACCAGATTTGATTTTCAAATCCATCTATTTCCTTCTTGCTATTTATTACAAATTCTATTAACCCTTTTTTCTTTTTTGGATTAAGTCCGATGAGGGAAGTTCTGATTACAATAGAATTTTCATTTAAAGATTCTCCCAGGAGTTTTGTAATTCCATAAGTATCATTAGGGGAGGGAGTATCAAATTCATCCACCTTACCTGAGATTTTAGAAAAAACTCCGTCGGTTGAGACGTGAATTAATTTAAAATTATAAAATTTTGATAATTTTGAAAGTTTAACAGGGAACTGCGAATTAATTTTAATTGCTTCTGATTTGTTTTTTTCATCTACAGAATTTAGACCAATACAATTTATTACATAATCTACGTGTTTAATTTTTTTAATTATTTTTTTAAAATCTGATGATAAATTGTCTACAGAAAGCGTAAGATTGTTGTCCTTCCTCAATGTTCCAAATACGTTTGTGTGATTTTCATGTAAATATCTATCGACTTCTTGACCAGTCATTCCGTTAATTCCTAAGATGAGTACGTTTGGGTCTTTCATTTAAATGATTCTTGGAAAAGGTAATGGGACTATAAATTTTCCTCCCAATTCTAAATATTTTTTATTTTTTAAAATAATTTCTTCCGAAAATGCCCAGGCAAATAAAATTACAAAGTCTGGTCTTTTATTTGTACCCAGAATCTCAGAAGAGATAATTTTCTGATGAGTACCTGGTAAAAAATTTCCTATCTTTGCTGGAGCATCATCAATTACATAACTCATTTTACTCACTGAAAGTTCGCAGAAATTTGACATGATTGTTCCTCTTCCTGATGCCCCATATCCCATTAAAGTTTTTTTATTTTTTTTAAATCCGTTAGTTATTTTTTGTAATTCTTTTTTTTGATCGTTTATGGATTTATTAAATTTTATATATGTTTTAACGTTATCTATTTCTTGTTTTTTCTCAATACTTATTAATTTTAATAAATTATCTGTTCGTTTAATTTTGATATTTTTCGAGGCATATATTTGAATTGAACCGCCATGAATAGGGATTTTTTTAGCATCATATATTATTAATCCAAACTTTATTAAAAAATTTTCTAGTGCAAGAATCGAATAGTAATATTCGTGTTCGTGATAGATCATATCGTATTGAAGTTTTTCTATTAAATCTGGTAGGTAGTGAACTTCGAAGACTAATTTGCCATTCTCGTTTAAGAGGAGACTAATTCCTGAAAATACAGTATGCATGTCCCTTATGTGGGCTAGGGTGTTTGAGCTAAATATCAAGTCTGCATAACCATATTTCTCTACGATTTTTTCTGCAATCTTTTCAGAAAAAAAATTATTTATCATAGGAACACCACTTTTAATTGCTTTTTCTGAAACATTTTTAGCAGGATCAACTCCAAGTATTCTTGCTCCATTCTTTTCAATTGCCTTAAGAAAACTTCCATCATTACTTCCAATTTCAACAACAAAACTTTTCTTTGGGAGAAATTTGGAGAATTCGTTGGCATTTGCATTAAAATGGTCAACAAGCGTTTTTATTGAGGAGGAGAAATAAAAGTATTTTTTAAACAAAACTTCAGGATTTATTGAAATAGTATTTTGGAGCAAGTAACAATCTTTACAAAAAGCTAAAACAAGAGGATATTTTTTCTCTGATTTAAAATCATTTTTGTTTTTTAAAAAACCTCCTGCGAGGGGAACTTTTCCGAGATCAATCACCTCTCTGACATTTTTTGATCCGCAAAATCTGCATTTTTTATATACTTTGTATTCTTTTTTATTCATACTATAATAGCCAGAAGTTAGTTTTTATAATATGTTATGAGTCTTGGCAAATCAATAGACAGCAGAATATCTAAAATAGTTTATGTTTTGGTGATAATAAACCTTACATCAATAATTCTATTATTCATTTTGCCTACAGATATGGGTAAGTTGATTCTACTCATGGATCTCATAGTTCATATACTTGCTTCAGCCTTATTTTTAAATAATAAAAAAGAAATATTTCTTATTAGATTGTTTTTGTTAATTATTTTTTTATATTTTCTACTGATGATTTCTTTTAGACACATCAGATCATTTTTTCCAAATATCGGAAGAGATAAGAGTATCGTTGGATTTGCAGAATATTTTAATTACCCAATATATTTTGACATATTTTTATTTTCGGTAATTATCATAATCCCGTTTATTTCATATTTTATTGTCATGAAATTAAAAAGATGAAAAAAAATATTAAAAAAAATAAAGCAAGAATATTTGAAGCTATTGTTATAGGTTTAATAGGCTTTTTAATAATCACATTTAATAAAATTTCTTTTTGTCACCAGGCTTACCAAATAGATTTTGATCAACAGGTATTTCTTTATTGGGATTATCTTAAAAGCTTAAGCCTTATTCCATTTAAAGATTTTTTCTATCCTTATGGATTATTGCTTTACTTTAAGTCAATAAGTATCCAGTGGTATTTCGTATACTTATTTGTTTTGCTATTAATTTCTACCTCAACGTTTTTGAGTTTTAGATACTCTTTTAAGAGTAGAATTAAATCTTATATATTTTTTCTAATTCATTCTATCTTCATATTTCTTTTTGTAAATCCTGAATCATATGTACGATATGGTTCTTTAATTGTTTTTGTTGCATTGTTATCATATTTTGCATACAAAAAAACACTAATCACGAAATTTTCAGGGTTTATTTTAGGGTTGTTAATTGGTATATTTTTTTCTTTTATTAACGATGTATTTTTCTATTCCAGTTTAATTTATATTTCTTTTACAGGAATGAATGTCTTACTATGGAGAACGGATTTTTCGGTAAAACAAATATTGCTGTATGTTCTGTATGCGATTGTTGGTTTTTTGATAGGAAGTATTCCGCTTACATTTTATTTATATAGCAATAACTTATTTTCAGACTTTATCTTTTATTACCATTCGCTTGAAGGGTTTTATTTGCTTGGTAAAGTGGCATTCCCCCCAAGTTTAAAAAGTTTAGAAAACACGTTACTTATAATAGGATTAATCTTATCGATATTTTCAATAATCTCTAAGTACAGAAAAAATAAAATTGATTACAAATTTTATTATTTGCTTTCATTAATTCTTCTAATTCTCTCACTAGAACAAAAAAATCTCCTAAGATCTATGTACCAGCAGATAAGCTTTATTTCAGCAATAACCTTTTTTATTTTACTAGATGAATTTGTTTTAAAAATTAAAAATAAACTTAACAACAGGATAATTTTCATTTTTTGCGTAAATGTAATATTTCTAATCTTTTTAATTATTGGAGTTGACAGAAATTTTAAATTTGAAAAAAACGTTAATTCTTTTTCAGAAATAAAAATTTCGCAATGTGTAGACAAAAAATTAAAAAATATTAATAAAGAAAGTTTATTAATTCACACAAAAGTTGTAGATTATGTAAAAAGTAAAGAAAATGCAAGAATATTTAGTTTCCCGGGAGATCCAATATTTTACGTTTTACTAAATCAAGAGCCGCCTTTCTACCCATCCATCTATGAAGCTACTCCAGTTTATGCGCAAAAAAAATTGATTCAATATATTAAAAAAAATAAAGTAGATTATGTAATCCTAAACATAGGAAACCCATCTATACAAGATGAGGTTCCAAATCAGATTAGAGCAAAAGTTCTCTATGAATTCATAATGAACAATTATAAAGCAGAAGTTCAAATTGATAATTTTCTAATTTTAAAAGCTAAAGCAAATAATAATTTTTAAGACTTTTAATGTTGTAAGTATTTGTGTGAGTATTTATAATACGTCAATCTATGTATGTAGTAGATATAAAAAGAACTCCGGTTGGGAAGTTTCTAGGATCTCTTTCTGATCTATCATCTCCTGAATTAACAAAACCCTTATTTTCTTATTATTTGAAAAAGTATCCATTTCTTTATGATCAAACAGATGAAGTAATTCTCGGTCATGTTCTTTCTGCTGGAGGAGGAATGAATCCAGCAAGGCAGGCTTCTGTTGGCGGAGGAATAAGCGTAAGCGTTCCTTCTTATGGTATTAGCCACGTTTGTGCTTCTGGAATGAACGCTATTGTTCAGGCGAGTCGTGGTATTAGAGCAGGAGATGTTGATCTTGTTTTGGTTGGAGGTATGGAAAATATGTCAAGGGCCCCTTTTCTTCTAGAAAATGCACGTAAAGGATTTCGTTATGGAGAACGCACATTAATCGATTCACTTCAGCATGATGGGCTCTGCTGTAGTCTTCGAAGTGAAATTATGGGAGTTGTGGCTGAATATATGACAAAAAAATATAAAATAACTAGATTGGCCCAGGATAAATTTGCACTAAATAGCCATCAAAAAGCAATCGAGGCTTCGGAAAATGATGTTTTTTTAAATGAAATTATAAAAATGCAAGAAATCGAATTTGATGAAGGCCCAAGAAAAGATACAACTTTACAAAAACTTTCATCTCTTAAGCCAGCATTTAAGAAAGATGGCACAGTAACAGTGGGAAACTCTAGTACGATTAATGATGGGGCAGCCTTAGCTCTTTTAGCATCCGAAAGAGCATTAGGAAAGTATAAGCTTAAGCCTTTGGCTCGTGTAGTTGACTC
>CAYILI010000048.1:0-8479 GCA_964364105.1 uncultured Gammaproteobacteria bacterium
AGTTAGAGGGACAGGAAAAGTTTTGGAAGATGATGAATTATTAGATAGAGTAAAAGTAATCGGAGGACTCAAATAAATGAAAGATGTTTCGATTGAGTACGCACATATTTATACAAACAACCATATAAATGAGGAGCATCAGCTCACATTGGATATTTTAGGAGAGCTTCGAAAAAAACTTAAAGATCAAAGAAAATCTTTTTCTTTGTCCGTACTCGTTGATGATTATTCTTTTCCTGATCCCACCTTTGATTATGATGGTTTTACCTCCTGGCTTTCAGATAAAGGATTTAGACCGGAGATAGTTTATCGAGAATCACAATTAATCCCTCTTTGCGATGAAGTTTTGAAACAATTAAAAGACGATAAGCTTAAAGAACAACTAGTAGACTATATAAAAGCAAAAAAATATCCGTGTTCGCTTTTTATAGCAGCTTGGTATCTATTAAGATTAGGTCATTTGCGGGATGACTCATTTGATCAAGGTCTTGTGGCAAGTAAATTGCATAACATCTTACCGAAAAGTTTTAAACCATTTGAGGACAAAGCAATTGAAATTATTTCAGCGACTAGTTTCGGAGTATCTGAAAAACAAATAGAATATTCTTTTATTGAAGGTCGACTTCTGGTTTGAGATTATAAGCTTGTGTCAGCTTCTCAAAAAGTCTAGAATAATTCAACATAGCTCATGCAGAAAAGAAATTCTTTTATCCCATTTTTTTTGGTTTTTTTTACAATAAGTTTGGTCCTGATTTTTATTGGAAGACTCGGAATACTTGATGGACTTACGTCACTTGTGAATAGGGGCGCAGCACCTGTTAAATCTTCAGCATTAAATATTTTCGGTTACCAAAACAAGAACATAAGAGAATTAAACTCAGAAAATGCAAGGCTAAAAAAGGAATTATCCGATAGACAAAATTTAATTCTGGAAAATGAAGCGCTGAAAGACCAGTTTGCAAAATCCGGATCGAAAAGTTTGGATTTACTGCCCGCAAAAGTAGTTGGTCTCCCAGGTTTTATTCCCGGAAAAAGTTTACCTGAATATTTGATTTTAGATAAAGGTTTGAATTCTGGAGTTAAAAATGGAAGTACTATAGTTATAGAAAATTATCTGATAGGAAAAGTAATTGATGCAAAACCAGATTTTTCTAAAGTAGAACTTCTTAATAATAAAAATTCCTCATTTACTGCTAAAGTCGCGTCTTTAGATGGCGCTGAAGCAACAGGGGTAATTAAGGGACAGGGGGATGAAATGAATTTCGAAAATGTTCTTCTTACTTTAACAATAAAAAAGGATGATTTAGTTTTAACAAAAGGAGATAAAAAAGAGAACGGGGTAGGATACGCGCCAGATTTAATTGTTGGAAAAATTATAACTGTAGAAAAAAAATCTAGTGATTTATTTCAAAAAGCAAAAGTTAAAAGTTTTGTAGATTTTACAAATTTAAAAACAGTTTTTATATTAAGATAAGGTCTATGTCATCCCGAATTCATTTCGGGATCCTGAAGCAAGTTCAGGATGACAATAACGAACATTATGAAATTAATCACATTTTTATTATTAGTTACAGTTATTCTTGAATCTACTATTATCACTGTGCCTTTTACTCTTTTAATAATTATTTTTTCTGCAGTTATTTTTAAGAATAATGATGTTTTTTATCTCGCATTTTTATCAGGTTTATTATTAGATATTTTAACTCTCGGGACAATTGGACTAACGAGTGCATTTTTTGTATTATTTGTAATGTTAATATTTCTTTATCAAAAAAAGTTTGAAATTGAGTCATTAAGTTTTATTACGATTTGTTCTTTTTCGGGATCATTAATTTATTTATTTTTAACAAGTTCTAGTCACCTAATTTCGCAAGCGATGCTCGCGACTTTTATAATGCTTACATCATTTTTTATTTTCAAAAAAACAATTAAAAAAACTCCCAAGTACCTGCCTGCCGGCAGGCAGGGTGTTTAATTATGGACAAAAAAATCGGCCCAATTTTTGGCGAATTCATAACGACTGAAAAAATAAAAAGACGGGGAAGTTACCAGGATGTGGGAAGTCCTAGAGAAACAAGATTTTATTTAATTCCTGTAATTTTAATCGTCGCAATTTCGATTGTGATTTTCAGGCTTTTTTTTGTTCAGGTTGTTCAGGGAAGTTACTACAGAACTCTTTCTGACACAAATCGCATAAAAACCATTGTTATTCACGCGCCTCGCGGAGTTATTTTTGATAGAAATGGAAAACCATTGGTTTTTAATGTTCCTGGATTTAGGCAGGTTACAGACGGAAAAACTAAATTAATCGGTCAGGATGAGGCAATTGATCTAATTGCAAAAGGCGAAAAGAATCTGGAAATTGACTCGCTTAGGCTTTACCCGGAAAAAGATTCCATGACTCACGTTCTGGGTTACTTAGGACAAGTTTCAGAAGAAGAACTCAAGACTAGTAAATACGCGGGATATAAATCAGGAGATGTTATCGGAAAAAATGGAATTGAAAGAGAATATGAAAGTTTCTTAAAAGGATTAGACGGAAAACAACTAGCAGAAATTGATAGTCAGGGGCGAGTTGTTAGAAAACTTGGTGAAACAGATCCAATTCCAGGAAGAAATATAACTTTAACGATTGACGCAGATTTACAAAAAAGAGCATATAACGCGATGAGTAAAGCGAAAAGAGGAGCTGTGATTGCTACAACTCCGGATGGGCAGGTTTTGGCTCTAGTTTCTAAGCCATCATTTGATCCAAACCTTTTTACTCAGGGAAAAGACTATAAAGTTTCCGGAGGGAGTGCCTATAAAAATGTTACAGAAGTTTTAATAGATTCTACGTCTCAGCCATTTTTAAACCGCGCAATTTCCGGACTTTATCCGCCAGGTTCTACTTTTAAGTTAATCACAGCAGCGGCTGGGCTTGAGAATAACATAATAGATAAAAATTATTTTGTAAAAGATACTGGAGTTGTAAAAATTGGAGAATTTTCATTTGCTAATTGGTATTTCACAAATTATGGAAGAACTGATGGGGATGTGAATGTGGTAACTGGAATAAAGAGGTCCAACGATATTTTCTTTTATAAACTAGCTGAAAAAATAGGACACGAAAGGTTATCAAAGATGGCCAGGGAATTTGGAATAGATAAAGTTCTCGGTATTGATTTGGGAGGCGAGATTTCAGGATTAGTTCCGACAGACGCGTGGAAAAAAGAAAATATTGGAGAACCTTGGTATTTGGGAGATACTTATCATTATGGAATTGGTCAGGGTTATTTACTCTCAACTCCTCTTTCTGTAAATTCCTGGACTCAAGCTATCGCAGCAGACGGAACACTTTATCGTCCTCATATCTTAAAAGATTTAGGGAATAAAAAAATTAATGAAAAATTTATTTCTAAAAAAACAATAGATCCGATAAGGGAAGGAATGATTGCTTCATGTGCGCCTTCCGGAGTCGCATATCCTTTATTTGATTTTAAAGTTAAAAACGCAGATCTTAAAATTGATGGCAAAAATATTTTAAAGGTCGCGACTGGTTCAGCTGATATGCGTCAAATAACCGTCGCATGTAAAACTGGAACCGCGCAGCATGGAGGAGAAAAAACTTTACCTCATGCTTGGATAACTCTTTTTGCCCCGGCCTATGATCCCCAAATCGTAGTAACAGTTCTTAATGAAGAATCTGGAGAGGGAAGTAATGAAGCCGCCCCAATCGCAAGAGAAGTTTTAGAGGAATGGTTTACGAAGTAATGTCATTCTGAGCGGAGTGAAGAATCTTAATTGTGTATAATTATTACGTTTATATTGTAACTAATAAATCGAATAAAGTTTTATACATAGGAGTGACTAATAATTTACAACGCAGAATCTATAAGCACAAAAATAAAATGATTGATGGATTTACCAAAAGATATAATGTGGACAAACTTGTTTATTGCGAATCTTTTGTTAATCCGAATGATGCCATTGCAGCAGAGAAAAAGATTAAGGGTTGGCTAAGAAGCAAAAAGATTACTCTAATTAGATCTAAGAACCCCGAGTGGGAAGATTTACTTGAAAAGACTGAAAAGTTTTTAAGATAGATCCTTCATTTCATTCAGGATGACAATGATACATGACGAGAGAAATTATTATTTAGGGTTTTCTAACTTTTCAGGAATCGGGCCGATTAAGTTTGAGAAATTATTAAAACATTTCGGCTCTGCGGAAAAAGCATGGAACGCCCCGAGTTTGGATTTAAAACAAACACTTGGAGAAAAGCTATCATCAAAATTTGAAACTTTTAGGAAAGAGTTTGATATTGAAAAATATGAAGAAGGTTTAAGCAAAAAGAAAATTAATTATATTTGTCTTTTTGAAAAATCATATCCCGAGCGTTTAAGAAAAATTAAGAATCCTCCAATAATTTTGTACTCAAAAGGAAAATCTGACTTTAATCTTGAACATAAATTTTTAGCAGTCGTAGGTACAAGAAAGATTACAAGTTATGGTAGAACTATTACTCAGATGTTCGCTGGAAAACTTGCAGAACAAGGCTTGGTCATTGTTTCAGGGCTTGCGATTGGAGTAGATGGCGTTGCTCACACTGCGTGTTTGGATTCTCGCGGAATCACAGTTGCAGTACTCGGAAATGGAGTGGATATTTGTTTTCCCAGAGAGAATCAAAGAATCTATGACAGAATTTTAGAGAAGAATGGAGCAATAATTTCTGAATATCCGCCAGGACAGGAACCAAGCGTAGGAAGTTTTCCAGCTAGGAATAGAATAGTTGCGGGTTTGTCCGACGGAATTTTAGTTACAGAAGGCGCTTCAGATTCCGGGAGTTTGATAACAGCAAATTTTGGCCTTGAGTTTGGCAGAAAAGTCTTCGCAGTTCCAGGTCCTATTACTTCAAGTCTTTCCGCTGCTCCTTTGAGGTTGATAGAAAAAGGAGCGAAACTCGTCGTCAGTCCTGACGATGTGATTAAAGATTTAGGATTTAAGATTAATGATTTAAGAAAGGACGATAAAAAGTTTACCGGTTTGTCAAAAGAGGAAAAAAGAATAATAGAACTTTTGGAAAATGAGAGTTTGCAATTTGATGAAATAGTCAGGCGTTTAAAAATGGATCCATCAAAAGTCGGAAGTATTTTATCAATGATGGAAATAAAAGGCCTTATCAAGAACTCGGGGGGACTTTATGCGACAGTGAATTAATTTTCTGTGATTCCTACGTGTTCTTCAAGTTTTTCAACACGTTTTTCAAGTAATGTTTGATGTTGATCGATCGCGGTAAGAATTTCGGATATATCTTCTTGAGCTCGATCAAGTTTTTTATCGACTCCTCGTATTTCTCTGCTAAGTCTTTCTTCAACAGGTTGAATCTCTTCTTTTACAACCTTTCTTATTTGGTTCAAGTCATTTTTTGTCAACATAGATATACTATAAATTTTTTAATATTTCTTTGCAAGATATAGGACTGTATCTTAATGATGGAATAAAAGGCCTTATCAAGAACTCAGGAGGAAGTTATTCAATTATTTTGTGAATTTAAAGGTAGATACTATGTCTTCAAAAAATTCATTATACTCTTTAATATGCGCTGCAGCTTCTGGATAAAGTGCTTCTGCTTCGGTTGCAAAGTAAGGTAAAAGAGTTAAGCTATAGATTTTATCTCCATTTTTAAAAACATAATCTAAATAAACATATTGACCTGTGTTCAATAAGGTAGATTTTATAGCATCCATTTCTGAAATAGTTACCTTTTCATATTTATTTTTTTTATTATTACCGCTTGCTAAAACTTTTTTATTTACCCAATCTTCTAAACTTAACCCTTCTGAATCAAATACACCTGTGTATATATCAAAACTACAAGATTCCGTTGTTGGTTGGGGACAGAATGTGCCTGAGGATAAATATAAATTATCTGAATCAGGAATTGTAGGTTTAATTTTAAATTTATCGTCTGGATACTTTAACGAATAATTATATATCTTGTTTTCATAAGTTTTCCAGTTTGCTGTGGGTTCTGCATCAGCCGCGTTTGACGCAGGGGTAGAAGTTCCTTGAAAAATAACAGGATCTTTTGGAGGGATTGCAGGAGCGGTTGGGTTAAGTTCTTTTAAAACTGAATTTCTGCCTAAATAATATCCTCCGCCAAGTACAAGTCCAATAAGTAAAAGTACTCCTAAAACAGCGAATATTATAAGCCTAGTAGATCGGCGTTTAGGTTGATTTTCGGGCACATTTGGTGTTGGACTTGCTTCATAGGTGGAATCAGGCTGTGAAGCGGAAGTTATTGCTGGATTTGATAAATTTTGTTCTTCGTTTTCCATCTAGATCAAGTATTTCAGAAGCACAATTACATGTCAAATGGTTCGATGCGCTTGACAAGGATGGTATGATTTAAACTACACTGTGTAAATATTAGTTAGATTCCGAAACAAGTTCGGAATGACAAAAAAGGAAATTTATGAAGAATTTGGTTATCGTCGAATCGCCAATCCCAAATGATGCTTACTTGCTCCCGAGGTTTACAGCCTCGCGTCGCAAGAGCGCACAATTGGGACAGGCAAAAGCCAGAAGCATATGAAAAACCTAGTAATAGTAGAAAGTCCAACCAAGGCACGTACGATAGGAAGGTTTTTGGGGCCTGATTATGAAGTTATAGCTTCTATGGGGCATATTTATGATTTGCCTAAGTCTACCCTTGGCGTTGACGTAGAGAAAGATTTTGAACCCCAGTACGAATTAATGGCTGAAAAGAAAAAGACTCTGGATCAATTAAAACGCGCTAGTAAAAATGCGACTCGAGTAATTCTTGCAACTGACTTGGACAGAGAAGGGGAAGCGATCGCGTATCATATCGCAAATAACATTGGTAAATCTGACGCTGAGAGAATTGTGTTTCATGAAATTACTAAAGAAGCGATTGCTGAAGCATTAGCAAATCCTAAAAAAATTAATAAAGATTTAGTGGATGCACAGACAGCGCGCAGAATTTTGGATAGATTGGTAGGTTATAAATTATCGCCACTTCTTTGGAGCAAAGTGCGTCGTGGTTTGTCAGCAGGTCGTGTTCAGTCCGTAGCTCTTCGTCTTATTGTTGAGCGGGAAAGAGAAATTCAAAAATTTAAAAAAGAACCATATTACACGATAAGTGTCATCCTGAAATCTGTTCAGGATCCCAAAAAGAGTGAGATGCTGAAACATGTTCAGCATGACAACGGTGGAACGGTCTTTGAGCTTATTGAGATTGATGAAAAAAGAATTGAGGTTTCTCAAAAACTTGAGCTCTATGACGGAGAATATAAATTTGTAAAAACTGTGATTGATTCAGAAGGGTTTGCAGAGCAGACTTTGGTAGATTTAAAGACAAAAGAATTTATTGTAAAGGATGTTACGAATAAACAAATGAGAAGGACTCCGCCTCCTCCTTATACTACCTCTACTTTACAGCAAGACGGAGCGCGCCGAATGGGTCTTTCTGGAAAACGCACAATGAGTGTTGCACAGAAATTATATGAAGAAGGATATATTACTTATCACAGAACTGATTCAGTAAGTATTGGAGACGGCGCAAAAAAACAAATGAGTGAGTTTATTCGGTCTCAATTTGGAGAAAAATACTTATCTGAAAAACCTAGATTTTATAAAAATAATTCTAAAAATGCTCAGGAAGCTCATGAGGCGATCAGACCTTCTAAAATTCAGGTTACGGGGGCCCAGGTTTCTGGAAATTTAGGACCGCAATTTGGGAAACTCTATGAACTGATTTGGAGAAGAGCGCTAGCTACTCAAATGGCGGACGCAGTTATAGAATCGACAAGCGTAATAGTCGATTCTAGAATCATGAATCATGAATCAGGAATTAAAAATAAGAACAAGTATCGTTTGAAAACCAACGGAAGTGTTTTGCTGTTTGAAGGATTTTTAAAAATTAATCCTGCAGCTTTGGAAGATAAGAGGCTTCCGGAGTTTATTGCAGGAGAAAATTTGAACTACGTTTCATCAGTATCAGAATTTCATGAGACATTACCTCCTCCGAGATATAATGATGCTTCGATTATTAAAACTCTTGAGGAAAAAGGAATTGGAAGGCCTTCAACTTATGCGACGATTATTTCCACCATTGAAGCCCGCGGTTATATAGAGCGGGAAGAAAGTAGATTTAAGCCAAATCCAGTTGGGGAAGCAGTTAATGACTTTTTGGTAGAGAATTTTTCGACAGTGGATGACATTCCATTTACCGCGAATATGGAAGATGAGCTAGATTTAATCGCAAATGGGGAGAAAAAGTGGGTACCTGTAATGAAAGAATTTTACGGCCCGTTTGAAAAAAGCTTGGGTTTGGTTAAGGATGCTAAGAGAGTTAAAATCGAGACTGAAGGGACAGGGGATAAGTGTCCGACATGCAAAGAGGGGGATGTGGTTGTGCGCTCAGGACGTTTTGGGAAATTCCTGTCATGTTCCAGATTTCCGGACTGCAAATATA
>CAYILI010000049.1:0-8423 GCA_964364105.1 uncultured Gammaproteobacteria bacterium
TTATTTTTAAACTTTTTCCTCTAATCCGAACACAAAATATCCACGCCCCGACCGGGTATATATTAGAACTATCACATAACCACTAACTGATTATGTTCTGACTGATTTAAGTATGAATTTAACGAGGGTGATGTTTATATATTTTTCTCTAAGATATTTCGTGTACGTTTAATTGACTGAAGACAAAGACATATGGTTTTCTCATATAATGCTATGCTTCTAAGGTGATATCTTATGGGATTTTACACGAAAGTGCACGAAACGTAGTGTTTAGTGTGGTATTAAAAATCAGAAGGAAGGGAATAAGAAAGTTATTAAAATACTCTCTCAAACAATTAGTAATTAATGAAAATGAAAATTAATGTAATCTTAGGAGACATCACAAAGCAAGATACTGAGGCGATAGTTAATCCTGCAAACAAATCTTTACTCGGAGGTGGAGGTGCTGATGGTGCAATTCATAGATCTGCTGGATCAGAACTACTTGAAGAATGTAAGACTCTTGGTGGCTGTAAAACTGGAGAAGCTAAGATAACTAAGGGGTACAATTTGAAGGCGAAATTTGTGATTCATACTGTTGGCCCAGTGTATGGTGCAGAGAAAAACAAAGAAGCTGAATTGTTAAGAAATTGCTATATTAATTCTTTAAAATTGGCATCTGAAAAAGGAATAAAGAGCATTTCTTTTCCTTCAATTTCAACTGGAGCTTATGACTATCCTAAGGAAGAGGCCTGTGAAATAGCTGTTAAAGCCTGTATGGGATTTGGTGAGGCTCTGGATGAGATAAGATTGGTAGTATTTGATAAGGAATCTCTGGAATTATACAACCAAGAGGTAGCTAAAAATCAGAAGGGGGCTAATTTACTATAGTAAAAGATAAACTTTTATATTGGGTATTTATCATACTTGTGGAGAAAAAATGAAAACCAATCTCTTATTTGTTTGTTCAGCAAATATGGATAGAAGCCCTGCTGCCGAGGCTCTTTTTGAGAATAGTGAGCAATTTGAGGCAAAATCTGCAGGGCTGTCTGAATTCTGTGAAATTCCTGTTAATTCTCAGGCAGTAGAATGGGCAGACATGATCTTTGTTATGAATGAAAGATATGAAATGCACAGATCTCTTCTATTGAAAAGATTTCCAAAAGAAACTATAGGTAAGGATATTAGAATTCTCAATATCTCCAATGAGTTCTTGAGGCATGATCCTGAGCTTGAAAGACTCTTGAGAATAAGTCTCGAAAGAGAAGGGATTCTTTTTTAAATTGTGAAGGTTGCCCTATAGAATTATTTAAAAGATTGGGTTGCTGACTTAAGAGTATGTCTAAGAAAGCAAACAAAAGAAAATCTATATCAAAAGCTTTACGTGAGCAGATATGGAAAATGACTAACGGAAGATGTCATATTTGTAGTAAAAGATTAAGAAAAAATGCAAAAGCTGGAGAATATGGGAGATGGCATATTGGTCATATAATTGCTCATAAAAGAGGCGGTCAAGCAGTTCTTGGAAACATATTGTTGACTTGTAGGGATTGTAATTTGACTCTAAAACACTCTGGATGCAAGAGAATTAAAAAATTACTGAGGTTGGGTGTTTGGACAGAGTATGAAATTAAGAAAAAAACAGATCTCGGAAAAAAATTGGCTCTGCTTTACAGAAATAGAAAAAAGATAAATCTTAGGAATAGAAGATAAATATGAAACTTAATCTAACCAATTTTAACAAACTACTAGAAGACAAGGGGGTTTTTGAAAAAGCATTAAAAACGACTAAAGAAGAATATCGGCCCTTAGACCCCGGCCAGTATTTGTATAACCTTCTCTTAGAAAAAAGGGTCAAGTTGGGCATCTTCTCTGATGAATACTTAGAATTAGTTTACACGACCCTTATTTCTTGGAACATGAATGCAAGGGGAGCAAAGCTTTCAGGAATTACTAAATTTAAAGAAACCATAAAGCAAAACAAAGAAACAATAACCAAGTTAGAGTCTTACAAACTAGGGACTCTAAAAGACAAAGATAAGGAAGAGGTCATTAAGTCTTTGCGATATTTATTTTTCAATCTAAACTTAACAGAAACAAAATCAAAACTAGTAACATTTAGCAAAACACTCCACTTTCTACTCCCAGAGTTAGTTGTTCCAATAGACAGAAGGTACACTCTTGAATTTTTCCAAACCCAGTTGCCCCTCTCCAAAGACCAGTGGGAGACCGATAAGAAACAATTTCAAGTTTTTGAAGAATTGTTCGATAAGTTCATAGAGATTTCTAAAAAATATGACCTTTCTTCTTACTTAGACAAAGTTTGGCACGTGGTTCCAACAAAAGTTATAGATAACGCAATTATAGGGTTCGTAAGTGGTAACCCTAAGGGCTTCTAGGAGGAAGGTTTTTAATATAATGCTATGCTTCTAGGGTGATATTATTGAAGATTTTATACAAAAGTGCACGAAATGTGGGATTTAGTTGCTATTTTAAAAATTAGGGTGAAGAAAGGGGCAGGGAAGTATTTTAAGAAACCAACTTCCATATAATCACAATCATAAAAAAGATTGCTGAAAAAATAAGATAAGGTAGACACAATCTAAACTTAATATCTCTTCCAACAATAACAAAGCTGACATAAAAAATAACAAAAGTCAATAAACCCAAGAACAAAAAGATTAAGGAATACCCGAAATAACCTACAAGGAATAATGTTATTTTTCCTTGGAAGAAATTTGATATAAAGAAAATAATTAGACCAAATAAAATAAAGGGAAAAACAAAAAATTCGGTTACTCTAATTTTGCTTATTCCAAATAACCAGTCTAATGTTACTTTTACATTTCCAGCTTTATCGATATGAAAAAATAGCGACAGGAGTATTTCAAGGAAAAAAAGGTCTATTAATGCTAAATCTAAATTAGCAAATAAATTCAAAAGATTTTCTGTGAAAGCCATAATTCAACCAGTTAAATTCTTTATAAAAATTTAACTAACGATTGTCATAAACGTTGATTGTTATAGGGTAAGCCTTTATCACAGAATTTTTGAAGATGTAATCATTTTCTTTTTCATCAAAATATTTTACAAGCTCTACATTTATATTCCCTATATATGATCCCTTTAGTGTTAAAGGATCAATAAATGACTTTATGGAAATCTCGCTTACTCCCTTAGAATTACCTTCTATGCAAAAGGATAAATCTTTTTGATATTCTGGGATACACCATCCACCATTAGAATCTATACTATTTTCACAATACACTTGAAAACAAACTGGCTTTTGGTTGTTGTTTGTTACTTCAACAAATGCCTTACTATCTGTTGAACCACCACTACCTCCAACATAAACATTAAATTCGTTTCCGCCCTCCAAAGAAGTGCTTATCTTATTTATGTCATAGGTGCTTTCATTATCATTAGAACTTGGTCTAACAGCTATCATCAATAAGGCAACGGCAATTATCACTAACAAAATAATTATGCCTGACTGCGTTTTCTTTTCCATAGTTAATCAAAGAAAAATCATTATAAAAACTTAACTAAACACAACCGATTATAAGTGGCTAAAAATAAGGCATTTTGATAAGGGACTTTTAGATAGACCTTTTTAGTTTAAGGCTTTGTAGGAATGATTATCTTACGTCACAATAATAACCACCAAGCAAATCACCAAGACTGATGTCTGCAACATAATCAAAAGATTTAGTTTCGCCAGGGTTTAATGGCTAACAGCTTATATCCCTTCCAATTTGATTACCGCTACTATCAAAAGTAATTATTGCTGCACAACCAGCACCTGTAGAGCTGCCTCCACTATAAAAGGTAATAGGAGCCTTAGCAACAACCCCCTGAGATAGTGTAAAACTTAACCCACAACTACCTTTTTGTTTTGTAATATCTGGAAGGGGGATAGAAGGTTCATTTGTTATGTCTACTTCTTTGTACTCATTCCATCCGTCTCGTGGGCTTATAAGACTTAATTGACCCTTATTTGATTCATACTCTGAATGACCACTACTTAAAGCAATATCAAAATTCGGTGCAGTGGTTTCAACTGGAACAACATAACCATTTTTGTCTATGTATCCCGCGAAAGCATGCCCTGGTATTAAAATTATTCTTGACTCCATCCCTATTGATTCTAAAAGAGGGGCGTATAATACTGCTAAATCTTCGCAATCTCCAGTTCTTCTCTTTAGAACCTCATAAGGATATTGAACATAATCCCCAATATTTGGAACATCATTAACATAATTTATACCATAGGCTTTCATAGACTCAAAAAGCCAACGTGCTGCCAATTCTTGATCTATAGTTGTTGAACCAGACCACCCAGCTCCAATACCAGAAGTAGATTTTGCAGCAAACTCTCTTATTATGTTTTGATGAGGAGTTACCCAAGCAGCATATGCATTATTTGATGTTCCTCCAACCATACTATTTTTCCCATAGATAGTAAACGAACCAGTGTCAGCTGAAGAATATTGTTTATTAACAGAATTAGTATAGTCAAGAGCAACATTTAATGTAACTGCTGCGTTGTTATCTAAATCCAAAAGGTTCTGATTAAAGTTTAGAAGAATATCTACTGGATCAGAACTTCCTTTATCTATTGTGTTAAGATTTTGAGTAAATTGATTAAAATAATTTTGTGGTGAAGAAATTGTTACTTTAACATTTTGAGCAATATCATTACCAACATTATTAAGAGTTAGTTTTCCAATAGAAATTTGGTTATTCTTTGAGAGAAGTATTGTTGATGAATAAGAACCACTCTGACTAAAAGAGGATTGTATTTCAGGTTTTAGTTCAACACATACCTTTTCTTGACAAGTCTGACCAGTAGAACATCCTGCATCTAAACAACAATTTTCAGAAGTTTCTCCCTCTTCTAATTCCCCATTTCCACAAACAGCATTTTTTCCGAATACATTATCGAGTAAACCCGAAGATTTAGCCTGTTCACCTGTTGGAGAATTATTTGTAGAAGGACTATTTGAGTTATTTGATTGATAACCAGAAAATAAAATTATAACAAGAACAACGATTACTATAGGGATGATATAATTAAGATATTTTTTGAAATCCTTTGATTTGGACTTATGCATCATTTTATACCATTATAATTTCGCTTTCCCAATTAGCTATTGGTTCAGGATTATCCCCATATCTAATTCCATCTTGAGGATAAGGTTTTAATTCCAAGACGAAATAGATACAGTTTGGGGTCGTGAAATCATTTTCTGGATTAATCAATTGCCAACCCTCTCTCTTTCTTTTACATAGTCTCTGACAGCTTCTAAAGAATCATTCCAATAAAGAGATACGACTCTCCCTTTAGTTTTTGAGTATTCCTCTTTCAATGTTATTTTAACAAAGCTTAAAGAAGGGGCTCAAGAAAAAGGAATGTCTTTAGGTCAACTTTGTAGATATAAACTTAGAAGACAATCCCAATTGGACAGGATTGAGATTAAACTTGATCGTGTTTTGAAGAAGAAATAGTCATAATTTTTCCAACAGACGATCTATTTTAATTACCGCTTCCATGAACTTATCCACTTTTTCTTCTATAGCTTTCATTCTATCTTGAACTAATTCATTCTCTCTTTTCGTTTGTCTAAGATCTTTTTCAAGTTCTGTCCTTTCTTCTGATAAGATTAGATCGTCTTGTGAAATAGTGTCTTTCATACCGAGAAGTTCACTGTAATAATGAATCTTATCTGACTTCTTCCAGCCGAACCTATATTTCAAGGCAGATTCAGATTTATATCTTGGAAGCCAATAACAACAAGAACAATGCCTGAAGTCATACATGGTAAGTTTAGAATAAAACTCTCCAGCAAGACTCTTTTCTTTTCCTAAGATTTTTTTAGCTAATCTTTGTAGGTATAAATTGGCTGTTGCTGGTTTTATTGAAAAAATATAATCTTCCTGTCCAAACCCTTTATCTAATATATAGTCTTTTATTTGTTGGGAACAAAGCATAAGTTTTATTTTTCTACCAAAAGTCTTGCTTACTTCTTCTCTTATTACCAACTCCTTAAAGTCATTATAGAAGTCTGAAACTTTGATATTTACTAGCTCTGTAGGAGATCTTATTCCTGTATCAAATAAGAACATTATAAGCACTTTATAGCTCCATTTAGCATTATTACATAATCTTTTGACTTGCTCTTCTGTTAAGTATACCCATTTTGGTTTATCTCCTCTAGAATCCAAATCGACAGTTATGTCTTGAAGCTCTATACCTTTCTTTTTATTAGTTATTTGATACCAATGCCAGAAAGACTTGAATATCTTGACAAAATAATGAGTGGACTGGTAAGTTTTGCCATCATTCCTTGCTATTTCTCCCTTTCTCATTTTAGAAAAGAAAAGAACTAGTTGATTCTCTGTAATTTCTGTAATACAATCTAAGCCATAGAGGTCTTTAAATCTCTTTGAGAAGAATACCATCTTTTCTCTTAAGGTATTTAACCGAACATAGCTCCTTGAACCCTTAGCACTTTTTAGAGAAACGTTCAAGCCATGTTCCATATCTTCTAGATACTGAAGGGTTACTTCAGAATTTCTTTTAGAAATGTTGGGAACTCCAGAAATAGATACTTGGGCTTTCCACTCTTTGTATCTCTTTTCATGATTATAGGGATCTATTTTCATGAAAGAAGAAATTTAAATTTCTTTATAAGAAACAGCAACAGGTCTTGAACATGTTGTGAAATTGAACAAAGAGAAATTATAAAAAATTGAGATATGTTATCAGTTTTATGGCTTTTCCAAAATTGAAGAAACTAATTAATATTAGTAAATTTTTAGACGAAACTCCTTTTACTGGTAAGATTACTTTTTGGGTTGTGATCTTCTTAGGATTGTCTTTTTTCATAACTGGGAAGAAAGTTTTTTTGCAAAATAGCTATGCTGGGATGATAATTTTTATTCAGATTCTTTTGTTTGGCATTTCTCTTAAACATTTATCAGGGAAAACTTTCAATAAGATTTGGAATGCAAATAATGGATTTGTTAGGAAAAAATGGGAAAATCTTAATTTTTGGAGTTTAAAGTTAACACATCTCTTTTTATATTTGGGAATTGCTACTTTAGTAGTATTTCATTTAGTACAATCTTTTCTTTTAAAAAACTCAAATTCTCTTCTTTCGTATGAACAAGGAGCGGTAGGATTAGTATTTTTAATCCTTATAGGATGGTTTATTTTTGGAGATAAAACTAATTTTTCTCTTCCACGTCATGTTGCCTTAACTTACTTCTTATTTATGCTTTTTATAATTGTATATGATTTTCTGCTTTTTGAAGTAATCCAAATAACAGGAGGGTTTCCTTGGACTGGTAAATTAGAAGTTCCAATAATATTATCTCTTTTCGGATTTTTAACAATGATTTTCCCAGAATTTTTTGTAATTCCTATTTTGAACTTTAAACAAATAAAAAAACATTTGGATCTAATGGTTGAATCTTTTAAACATTCTTCTCCAAACGAATTTTAAAAATTTCCAAATTAAATTCAAGGCGATAAATATAATTGCAAAAAAGATTATTATTGAAGCGATTCCTTGTAATGTACTTATAAAATAGCTTGGATTAGAACTCTCTTCTATCCCTACCCACGCAAAAATTCCTGTTGCTAGTGCTAAAATCCATGTAGCATTTTTCAAACCATCTGTAGCTTGAGATAATTTCTTTTGTAAGTGTAAATTTTGAATTAATAATGCTTTTTCTATGGCTCGGTCGTTATAACCATCCATACTTTCCACAATCATACGAATATCTTTTTTATATCCCTCTAAAGATTTTTTTAGCTCTTCTCTTTCTATATATTCTTCAGAGCTCTTTTCTTGGTTATCTTTCCACCAATTCTTTACTTTTTTCCAAAACATATTCTAAGTAAAAAACTCTTATTTTTATCTCTTTCTAAAAATCATTTTAATGATTACTCCAAGAGATAACCCTATAAAAAATAAAGCGTAGAACCAAAAATAGTAAACTTTGTATTGTGGGTAAATATCTATGGCAAAACTTGCTGAGCCAGTGATAGCTAAAACAAAGGTTAAGAAAATAAGAGATATTTGAATTTCTCCATGTCTCTTTGTTTCTTTTTCTTCCCTTAATTGCTTGTCTAATTCAAAAGCGACATTAAATCCTTTTTCAGTTAAGGAGATGTTGTTTTGATAATTAGGGTCTTGTGTTTTTGGATTCTTATCTTCAACTAGCTTATTTCTTTTTAGAAACTCAATTGCCATGCCTACATCTGCCCCAGTCATTTTCAGTTTTTTGGCTATAAAATGTTCGTCAGACCAGAAAGAAATCTTATGATCTTCAAAGTAGAAATTTGGGCAATGCCTATAAACGTCTAATAAAACGACCTTCCATTTACTAGAGTTTGGAAATGGATTTTTCATAAATATTTCAGAATGATGGGACTT
>CAYILI010000050.1:0-8295 GCA_964364105.1 uncultured Gammaproteobacteria bacterium
CTTTTCTCCGAGAAAAGAACCAAAAGCTCTCGTCAAAGTCTTGATTTGTGCTTTCAATCATTCGCTCATTTATCGGGTGATTTCACCCCCTCCTCGACAAGTTTGCGAGGAATCCCCCTGATAATTCGCTCATTCTTTCATGCACAAGCCTGCGAAATTGACGAAATTAGAGTTAAATTCTTCCCTGCGCATTTAATATTCATGATTCATAACTCATGCTTCATAATTCATAAGTTGTCAGGAAAGTGTCAGGAAAAGATCGGAAAAAAATCAAGCCAGTACTTTTGATCTAGTTTATTATGGACGAATGGTAGACTTATTAGCCAAAAGATCAGCAGACGCAAAAGATTTTAGAGTACCCCTTCCGGGATTAAGAAGAATAGGTACCTTTGTTCCTGTAGCTGAGGTTGGTTCAAGTGGAAGCAGAGTCGGAACAACTTTGAAGTTTGTAAGGCATGAAGAAAAAGGGGCAATTCAAAGACCTGAAATTCGATTAGGTGGAGCAGGTCAAGCAGGGCCTGGAATTGGAGAAGCAAGACCAATTGCAGCGCAGCCTTTTTCAGAGCCTACACCAATCTTCATATCCCCATTAGGAGAACAAAGGATTTAACTTTATGTCAGCAGAAACTAGCGCCGGCAAGGGTGCTACATCCATTGGTCCTGTTGCTGTAAGAAAGCCAGATGGAAGTATGCATGTTCGAATAGATAGGCCCAGACCAACTCCTTACACAAACGGTCATGCTCAAGAAATGACACCTGAATTTGTTGATCGAGCTCCAAAATTAAGCGTGGATACAGTAGTTCCCTTTTATCAAGTTGCAGCTGCGAGAACTGCTGTTGGGGTAGATGTAGCAAATAGAGAGAGATACAGAAGACGTCCGATCTCAGAAAAACTTAGAGAGCAGTTTGAGGTTGATTTAGATGTTCAGGCTACACCTGCGCTTGAAGCAAACATACACCAAGCGCCTTTTGTTTCAAATGTTGTAAGAATTGAGCGCGCAAAAGAATTCTGGAAACGTGGAATACTTCTTCCAGATATTAGTGGGCCTTATGGATTCGGAAGACTATTAGATATGCAAGATAGGCAGGTTTTACTTGGACCAGAATTTGCTAAATTAGGAAGAGTAAATTTAGTTCTGGATCCAATCGAAAGAACAAAAGAAGCTTCCAAAAATTCACACGCCCTAGAGCCAGAACATCGAGGAACAGGTTCAACTGTTCAGATCGGTGGAGCTGTTAATCAGGAGTTTTTGGAAATACCTACAGAAGAGGAAGGGGCATTTTATGCAGATGGTATAACCATTGACCCTGTAACAGCAAGTCTTCTTGCGAAAAAAGGAATAGAGAGCTTATTGGATATTCCCAAACGTGACGTATTAAGACTTATCTTAGAAGCACATAAGGAGAGAGATCCAAGGCTTGTTGAAGTAGTAGGTTTGAAGAGGGATAGAAATAGGGCGACATTGGGTGGATGGGAGTTGTTGGGTACAAGAGTAAATACGATTCCGGACGGAGATCTTACGCATAAGTTAGATGTTGTAACTTCAAACAGGATGACAGCGGTGGTTGGAAGTGGTGGAAAAGAGGAAGCGATGGTAGCGTTATTTGGTGCCAAAACTCAAGATAGTCCAGATAAAGGTATGCCATCATTTGGTGAAGTAAGATTTGTTGGAAAACAAGGAGAATTGGTGCCAGGCATTTCTAGAATTCTCACATTAGATCAAGTTGCACCAGGTAGAGCAGATAGCTATTTTGTAGTTTTTGCATCAATTAATGGAGTTCCGGAATTAGGAATGGATAGAGTAACAAGAACTTTAATTCAAAGACCAGGAGATTCTGAACCAAGACCAAGTGTGGGTTCTGACTATAGAGTTCAGGTAGGATCGGTTACAAGTAGAGATCGCCATATTAGAAAAGATCTAATTCCCGTAACTAGAAATCGTTTGCACCACTAGATACATCTCGTTATAATAGACTAATTATGGCCAAGAAAAGAGGGTCTTATGGTAAGCGTGGAAAATTCAAGATAAAGCTTAAGACAAAGACAGTCTATACTATTTTTGCTCTCGGTCAGATCGTTGCTGGACTCTTGCTTCTTCTTTCTTTCAGTAATTCCGGAGAAACATTTATCTACATTAATACTTTCATAAGACAGTATTTTGGACCTTTCTCATTCTTTTTAGGATTTGTTTTTATACTGTTTGGTTTCTTATTTTTCAAAACCAAATTTGCACTTTCCCGCCCAAACGTAGCCATAGGATTTTTAATTCTTTATGGTTCAGCCGTGGTTTTGTTTCGGTCCGGTTATATAGGGCAACTAATGTTTGCGAATATTTCAGATGTAATTACTCCAGTGGGAACTCTTTTAGTCTTTCTCGCAGGAATATTTATAGGACTAGTCGTGTTATTTGATACATCAGTGGATGAAATTCTTAAAGGTTTAGCTTCTTTTAAAAAGACTGGTGGAAGAGTAATTCCGACAGGATTCTTGAAAAAACAAAAAGATCCACTTCTTAACAAGCAAATGACTATTAAAGATTCAAGCTTTAATAAAAACGGACCAGCAATTGTAAGTAATTCGGTTAAAAAAGACGAATCTTTGATTTCTGAAAAGCTAGTTTCCAATACTCTTTCGTCAGGTCTTATTTGGGAATATCCACCGCTTGATCTTCTTGAGGATAGCGGATCTGGGAAAGCTGATAGAGGAGATGTAAAAGCTACAGCTGCTAAGATTGAAGAGACACTTCAGAGTTTTGGAATTATCGCAAAAGTTGTTGAAGTAAATCTTGGACCTGCTGTTACGCAGTATGCACTCGAAATCGCACTTGGAACTAAAGTAAGTAAAATTACTTCACTTGCAAATGATTTAGCGCTTAATACGCAGGCTCCAACCGGACAAATTAGAATTGAAGCACCAATTCCAGGCAGAAATTTAGTAGGTATTGAAATTCCAAATAGATCTTTAGAAGTTGTAACTCTTCGTACGATGCTTTCATCAGATCTAATGAGAAAATCTAAATCAAAGCTTTCTGTTTCACTTGGACTTGATGTTTCCGGGAATCCTCTGATTGCAGATATCGGTAAAATGCCGCATGTTCTTGTCGCTGGAACTACAGGATCCGGAAAATCAGTACTCGTAAATTCATTTATCACTTCCCTACTTTTCCGCGCAAGCCCTGAAGAGGTAAAGCTTATTTTAATCGATCCAAAGCGCGTTGAGTTAACTGGATATAACGGAATTCCCCATCTCATGGTTCCAGTTATTGTAGAAGTCGAAAAAATTTTATCAGCGCTTAAATGGGCCACTAACGAGATGGATAGAAGATATAAAACTTTTGCAGAAAGAGGAGTAAGAAACATTGATGGCTATAATGAGCTTGCAGGATTTCAAGCGCTTCCTTATATTATTATTTTCATCGATGAGTTAGCGGATCTTATGATGTTTGCTCCAGTTGAAGTGGAAGATACTGTAGCACGTCTCGCTCAGATGGCTAGAGCAACTGGAATCCATTTAGTAGTGGCTACACAACGTCCATCAGTGGATGTTATTACTGGACTTATTAAAGCAAATATTCCTTGTAGAATCGCGTTTAATGTCAGCTCTATGATTGACTCCAGGGTTATCATTGACGGACCAGGAGCTGAGAAGTTATTGGGGCGGGGAGACATGCTATATATTCCTCCGGATCAGGCTAAGCCAACTCGTATTCAGGGAGCATTTGTTTCTGATAAAGAGGTTAAGAAATTAGTAGAGTTCCTTAAATCTAAATCTCCAGCTGTTGAATATACTGAAGAAATTATTTCTACACCATACACTCCAAAGGGAAGTATTGGGACATCAGGCGCAGATGGGAAAGATCCGGTATTTGCAGAAGCAGTCAGAGTTATTTGTGAATATGATAAGGCCTCAGCTTCACTTCTTCAAAGGAGGCTTTCGATTGGATATTCAAGAGCTGCAAGAATCTTGGATCAGCTTGAAGCCGCGGGAATTGTGGGAAGAGCTGAGGGAAGTAAGCCAAGAGATGTTTTAATAAAAGATCCTTCACAAATCCTTGGTGAGCCTCAAAGCGAGTAATTAAAATATGATTAGAATCGGCGCACAGTTCCAGGAGGAACGAAAAAATCAAAATCTGTCCATTGAAGAGGTTTCGCGTGCGACAAAAATTAGAACTGAATTTTTAAATGCGATTGAGCGGGGAGATTACAAAAAACTACCGTCTCCAGCATATGCGCATGGATTTGTCAGAAATTATGCTAAATTTTTAGGACTGCCTGTAGAAAGAAGCTTAGCAATTTTTAGACGCGAGTTTGATGAAAAAAAGAATGTAGAAGTTTTGCCTAGAGGACTCACTAATTCCTCGGATTTTACTCTTCCCAGGTTTAAGATTGGGAAAAGTGCAGTATTAGTAGGAGCCGTATTTCTAATTATCGCTGGTTTTCTTTTTTATCAATATAGAGCTGCGTTATTTGATCCAAATTTAGATGTAGATTTTCCTAGAGAAAATCAAACATTAAGCTCGCTAAATGTGGAAATTTTAGGGAAAACAGATCCTAACGGAATTTTGATGGTTGAGAATGAACAAGTTACGATTAATTCTGACGGAAGCTTTAAAAAACAGGTTACTGTTTTTCCGGGTTCTACATCTTTAACTTTTCAAGTTGAGAATAAATTTGGAAGAACTACGACTCTTACACGCACTATTAATATTAAGTTAGGTGATTGATATAGTGAATATATCTTGACACTAAACTTTTCATGATATAAGTTAATTAGTACCACGTTTCAATGTCATCCTGAGGCTAAAGCCGAAGGATCCAGATTCTTCGTTACACTCAGAATGACAAGCGTGAATTTAAATACATGACTGATCCTGCTCAAATATTATTATTTATCGTTATCATAATTCTCACGCTTCTTCTTCTGGTCTTGGGAATTCAGGTATTTTTTATCTTAAAAGATCTTAGAAAAACCATTACTAAAGCAAATAAAGTATTAGATAACACAGGGGAAATTACACAGAGTGTCTCACAGCCTCTAACAAGTATCTCTTCAATCCTAATGGGTCTTAAGGCCGGAGGAACAATTGCAAATATAATCAAGAAAGCGACTGACGATAAAGGAGATAAAAAAAATGGGTAATCACGGAAGATTTTCAGATGGAATACTTTTAGGAATGCTCATAGGAGGCGCTGCTGTTTTTTTACTTGGTACAAAAAAAGGAAATAAAATATTGAAGACCATTACCGAGGATGGACTTGCCGGTCTTTCTGAGGTTGCGAAAGATCTTGAAAATGATGCAAGAAGAGAGACAAAAGTTCAGCTTAAGAAAGTGGAGGAAAAGATCGAAGATCTAGGAGATTCGATAGTAATTGAAACTGTAGGAAATGGCCAAGAATCTAAAACTTCTTCTAAGAGATTCTTTAGGAAAACCGCAAAAAATTAGATTGCAAAATAAAATTTGTTGATATTTTTATATCCAGAGAATATACTGTTTTTATGATAGATCTAAGTAAAATAATTGCAGCAAATAAAAATAAATGGATTGCGTTAACACCTGATAATAAAAAATTAATTGCATCGGGGAAAACTTTAAACCAGGTATTAAATTTATCCAGAAAAAAAGGGATTGATAATCCAAGCGTCATGAAAGTACCTGATATTTCACCTTCGTTTGTTGGCTAATGAATTTTCCATATAGTAAGGTACTAGATTTTCCTAAACACCAAAAGAGAGAAAGAATACTTCCATGGATTAGATTTGGAATTTACAATCCTAAAGAACCCAAAAATATAATTTATCCTATTGGATTGGTTGATTCAGGGTCTGATGTAACATTTATAACTAGTGAATTAGGAGAAGAGTTAGGTTATGAGATTAGAAAAGAAGTTAAGGATGAGTTGTTTGGAGTGGGTGGAGGAAAAATAGATATTTGGTTTCATAAAGTTGGTATAATCCTTGAAGAATTAAAAGGAAAGGAGGCTATAAAATTCGAAGATCAAATTGCCTTTAGTTTTGTCTCCTTTCCCCAATCTATGCCACAGCAAACAGCAATTCTCGGAACAATAGGATTTTTTAGACATGTAAGCGTTTCGTTTAGTTATCCAGTTAAAATAAGCATAAACCAGTAAAGAGTAGAGATTCTTCCGCAAAACCGCAAAAAATTAGAGGTCGTAGGTAGAAATATTTTCTTCAGACCCAAATTGTATTTGATACAATCGTTTAGTGATTGATGAGTTGTTGAAATACATTAAAGATTGTTCTGATAAAGACTTATTCTCTGGTTCAGTTTTGGTAGCAAAAGACAGAAGCATAATTATTGAATATTCTTCAGGTTATTCAAATAAAGAAAAAAAGATCCTCAATAGAATAAACACTAAGTTTAATCTGGGATCCATGAATAAAATGTTTACCGGAATAGCAATTGCACAATTGGTTGACCTTGGCAAACTTTCATTTAAGGATAAGGTAGGTAAATATTTACCAGATTATCCAAATAAAGATGTAGTAGAAAAAGTAACTATTCATCATTTATTAACTCACACTTCTGGATTAGGACATTTTTTAAATGAAAAATACATGAAAGTAAGAACAAGCCTACGCACAGAAGATGATTTTATTAAGTTATTCGTAGATGAGCCATTATTATTTGAACCAGGGGAAAAATGTAGCTACAGTGCAAATGGATATACTCTTCTTGGGAAAATTATAGAAATCATTACAGATCAAACCTATTTTGATTTTGTAAAAGAAAACGTTTTCTTAAAATCAAATATGAGCAATACAGGTTTTTATGAGATTGATACTAATGATTTAAAAGATGATATTGCGATTGGATATACAACGCGGCTTGATATTGAAGGGAGTTATCGAAAGAATGGTGAAAGAGTTGATAATTTATGGATAAATTTAGTTAAGGGTGAAGCTGGTGGTGGAGGCTATTCGACTTGTCCAGATTTATTTAATTTTTCTAAATCTTTTTTAGATAATAAATTATTAAATCCTGAAATGATGAAAACGGTTTTAACTCCTTATGTTTTTGAAGGAACAAAAGATGGTCAATCAAAAAATGAAGGATATGGTTTTCAAATCTGGGATATAGATGGAATAAGAAGGATTGGTCACCCTGGCAGGTTTGCAGGTGTAAATACTCGTTTTGATATTTATCCAGAATTAGGTTATACAGTAATAGTACTTTCTAATTATGATCCACCATCAGCATTTGATATTGCAGAGAAAGCAATGAGTTTGATAATTTCTAATAATTAAAATTCATCAAAAATTGAGAATTGAAAATTTGAACGAAGCGATTAGAGGCCGTAGGTTGAGATATTTTCTTCGTGTTCATCCAGATTCTCAGCATATCTATTAACACCATCTTTATCAGTTATGTAATAAAGATAAGGTGTTTCATCAGGATTTACTGCAGCTTGAAGGCTAAGTAGCCCTGGATTTGATATTGGTGCTGGAGGAAGACCTGCTCTTCCATAGGTATTATAAAGTGAGGAAGACTGCTTATCTTCATTTGTAATATTATTTGGCCACCATTTTTTCGAAACATTATCATAGCCTTTTATGTATTGAAGTGTCGCGTCTATATCCAGTTTCATTCCTATATCAAGTCTGTTGTGAATTACGCTTGAAACAATTGGTCTATCTTCGGCATGTCTTGCCTCGCGCTCAATTAGAGAAGCGAGAGTTACAATTTCGTTTTCAGTTAAGGATACTTTTGAGGTATCAAGTGTAGCGTATTTAGAATCGAAATTATCTCTCATTATTTTCACTACTGCCTCAACATCTGCATCTTTTGGTAATAAATAAGTATCAGGGAATAAATATCCTTCATTTTTTTCTAAAACGGTTTCCCAAGTAGCGTCATAATTAGGCATAAGTTTTTCGAGAGTATCTGCGATTTCTCCCACGCGCTGTCCTTCGGGAATTGTTATCCAAATATCTTCTGTGCCCACAGTTAATGATTGTGCGACTTCACGAGCTGTCATAGATGGATTTAGTCTAAAGCTTCCAGCCTGAATTTTACTATCAAGCCCTGTTTGTTTGGTCAGAAGAAAGAAAGCAGTTGGGTCTTTAATGAGTCCTTGATCCTTAAGATTTCTGGCAATTGATCTAACGCCCTCGCCCTGCTCCACTATAAATATTTTAGGGGTATTATTGTTGGAGTTAGCCGGGGAAGTTCCTCTTAGCCACCATCCAAGAGAAAGAATAATAAGTACTGTGAGGACACCGACCGTTACATAAATTCTCTTCATTTAAACTTTACTAAAGGGAAGTTTTCTAAT